>JAYNJY010000116.1:4696-7192 GCA_038110665.1 Rhodospirillaceae bacterium
GGTGGTGATTGAGGCCGAGATAGTCGTTCGACGAAAAGTTGATCAAGCGCTTGCCGTCGCGTTCGACGTAGGCGCCCTCGACCGGATCGGTGACGGTGAGGCGGCGGCGCAGGCTCTTGGCCTCGAGTTGCTCGAGTTTGGCCTGGGCGAAGGCATCGAGGGACGGGCTGTCGCTCATTGCCGCCACTCGTCGATGCGCGCCGACCAGGCACCGACCACGTCGACGATGGCGTCGGTCAATATTGCGAGATCGTCGGGCGAGATGGTGAAGGCCGGCATCAGATAGACCGTGTTGCCGAACGGTCGGATCCAGCAGCCACGGTCGACGAACTGCTGGCGGATCCAGTGGATGTCGCCGAGCGTCTCCAACTCGACCACGCCGATGGCGCCGCGCGTACGCACGTCGACCACGCCCTCGAGCTGGCGGCAGGGGTCGAGCGCCGGAGCGAGCGCGGCCTCGATGGCACGGACCTGCTCCAGGCGCGGCTCGGTCTCGAACAGATCGAGCGAGGCATTGGCGGCGGCGCAGGCGAGCGCGTTGCCGGCGTAGGTCGGGCCGTGCATCAAACACTGCTCGAAGGTCTCGCCCAGGAACGCCTCGAACACGCGGTCGGTAGCGATGGTCGCGGCGAGCGGCAACGTGCCGCCGGTCAAGGACTTCGAGAGCGTCATCACGTCTGGCTGGATGCCGGCCTGTTCGCAGGCGAAACGGGTGCCGAGCCGGCCGAGGCCGACCATGATCTCGTCCAGGACTAGCAATACGTCGTGGCGGTCGGCGACCTCGCGCAGGAAACGCACGACCGCGGCGTCGTGGAACAGCATGCCGCCGGCGCCCTGCACCAAGGGCTCCATGACGATGGCGGCGGTCTCGTGGGCGTTCGCGGCGACGAACGCTTCGAACGCTGCCATTTCATCGGCCGTTTGCGGCAGGTCGGCGATCAACTGCTCGGCCATCAGGCCGTGGAAGGGGCCGTGGATGACGTTGTCCGGATCGCCGATGCCCATGGTGCCGATGGTGTCGCCGTGATAGCCGTTCCTGAAGGTAATGAAGCGGTTGCGGCCCTTGCGGCCAAGGTTGATCCAGTACTGCACCGCCATCTTGAGCGCTAGTTCGACGGAGACCGAGCCGGACTCCGAGAAGAACACCCGGTTGAGATCGCCCGGCGCCATGGCGGCGAGGCGCTCGGCAAGGCGGAAGGCGGGTTCGTTGGAGAGGCCGGCGAGCATGACATGCGGCATCGTCTCCAACTGCCTGGCGACGGCTTCGCGGATGTGTGGGTGATTGTAGCCGTGGCAGGCCGCCCACCAGGACGCGATGCCGTCGATCAGTTCGCGGCCGTCCGAGAGCACGATGCGGTTACCAAGCGTTGAGGCGACCGCCTGCGGCAGCGGCGCCGTCCGCATCTGCGTGTAGGGCATCCAGATATGGCGGTAGCCCCGGGTGAACCAGTCCGGACGCTGGTCTAAGTCCGTGCTAGGGCCTGTCGCGGGGCCGGCCATGGTCACTCCGTGCCGCTGATGCCGAGCCGCTCGAACAGCCGATCGTCGTGGTCGCGGCCCGGGTTGGGCGTGGTCAGCAGCTTCGGTCCGACGAAGACCGAGCCAGCGCCGGCGAGGAAGCAGAGCGCCTGCAACTCGTCGCTCATCTGTTCGCGTCCGGCCGAAAGGCGGATCACCGAGACCGGCATCATCACCTTGGCCACCGCGATGGTGCGCACGAACTCGAGGTGGTCGAGATCGGGTGCGGCGGCGAGCGGCGTGCCGGCGACCGGCACCAGCAGGTTGATTGGCACGCTCTCCGGATGCGGCGTCATGTTGGCCAGCGTCACCAGCATGTCGGCGCGGTCGGTGCGCGCCTCGCCCATGCCGACGATGCCGCCGGTGCAGACCTTGATGCCGGCCTCGCGGACGGTCGAGAGCGTATCGAGACGATCCTCGAAGGTACGGGTGGTGATGATGCGGCCGTAGAAATCTTCCGAGGTGTCGATGTTGTGGTTGTAATAGTCGAGCCCGGCGCCCTTGAGGCGTTTGGCCTGCGGCTCGGTCAGCATGCCGAGCGTGGCGCAGGTCTCCATGCCGAGTTCCTTGACGCCCTCGACCATCTCGCAAATCGCCTCAATGTCGCGGTCCTTCGGGTTGCGCCAGGCGGCGCCCATGCAGAAGCGAGTCGCGCCGCCGGCCTTGGCGGCGCGGGCTTCGGCGAGAACGTCGTCGAACGCCATCAGTTTCTCGGCGGCGACGTTGGCATGGTGATGTGCCGATTGCGGGCAGTAGCCGCAGTCCTCGGGGCAGCCGGCGGTCTTGACCGAGAGCAGGTTCGACATCTGCACCCGGTTGGCGTCGAAGTGGCGGCGGTGTGCCGTCTGGGCCGAATAGATCAGGTCCATGAACGGCATGGCGAACAGCGCCACCGACTCCTCACGCCGCCAGTTGTGGCGGAGGTCGGAGTTGGAGCCCTACGTGGGGTCGTGCCCGCCGACGCTGCCGATCTGGCAG
>JAYNJY010000116.1:7202-9315 GCA_038110665.1 Rhodospirillaceae bacterium
TGGCTGGATGTCGCGTTGGGTATTGGTTTGCATGGCGATGTGGATAGTATGACGTGCCAGCCGTTGGTCAAGTAAAAGGGAAGCCACCGATATGAACCGCGACGATCTCTGTTTTACGCCGGCGACCGAGTTTGCCCGCATGATCCGGGACAAGGAAGTGGGCGCGGTCGAGGCGACCGACGCGGTGCTGGCACGAATCGAGGAAATCGAGCCCAAGATCAATTCCTTCATCACGGTCTGCGCCGAGGAAGCCCGGCGCGACGCCAAAGCCGCCGACGCGGCGGTCGCCAAAGGCGGGGACTTGGGCCCGCTGCATGGCGTGCCCTTGGGCGTCAAGGACTTGCTCAACACCAAGGGGGTGCGGACGACCTTCGCCTCGCATGCCTACGAGAACAACGTGCCGGCCAACGATTGCGTCGCCATAGCCCGGCTGCGCGCCGCCGGCGCCATCCTGGTTGGCAAGACGACCTCGCCCGAGTTCGGCCACAAGCCGATGACCGAGGCACCGCTGTTCGGCAAGACCCACAACCCGTGGGATTTGACGCTTACCTCGGGCGGCTCTTCCGGCGGCGCCGGCGCGGCGGCCGCGGCCGGCCTGGCGCCCTTGCACGTCGGCACCGATGCCGGCGGCTCGATCCGAATCCCGGCGGCGGCCTGCGGCATCGTCGGCATGAAGCAGACGCTGGGCCTGGTACCGCACGACATGAACGGTGAGACTTTCGGTCTGTTTTCCTTCATCGGGCCGATGACCCGCACCGTCGCCGACGCCGGGCTGATGCTGCAGGCCATGGCCGGGCCGCATCCCTCCGACATCCACTCGCTCGGCCGCCCACCCAAGGAAGATTTAGCCAAGGCGGCGCTGGGAGAGGGCGATCTGAAGGGGGTCAGGATCGGCTGGCGCATGTTCCTCGGCAACGACGCCATCGACACCGAAACGCGCGAGCTGTTCGAGCGCGCACTTCTGGCCTTCGCGGAGCTGGGTGCCGAGTTGGTGCCCTACGAGGGGTCGTTCACGCCGACGCTGCCGATCTGGCAGCCGATCATCTTTTCCGCCTTCGCCGCCAGGTTCTCGAAGCTGATGGAGGAACTCGGTGACAAGATGACCGAGACGCTGCGCTACTGGACCAAAAAGGGCGCCGATTATTCGGCCGTCGAGGTGCAGACCGCCATGCAGATCCGCACCACGGTCTTCCGCCAGGTGCAGTCGTGGTTCGACCATGTCGACCTGGTGGTGACGCCGACCATCGCCTGTCCAGCGATTCCCATCGACCACGACCCGAGAGAGCCGATCGAGATCGAGGGCCGCAAGCTCGATGAACCGAGGGCGTCCTGGTACCCCTACACGCATCCCTTCAACATGACCGGCCACCCGGCGATCACGCTGCCGACGGGCTGGACCAAGGCCGGCCTGCCGGTCGCCTTGCAGATTGTCGGGCCGTGGCTGGCGGACGGCCGCGTGCTGCACGCGGCGGCCTGTTTCGAGCGCGCGAGGCCCTGGGTTGAGAAACGGCCAGAATTGTGATTTGAGGGGTGAACCGGCGCCCCGGTTTGGCTTGACGCAGGCGCCGGCATCGCCTAAAACCCCCGCCTTACGGCCCGTCACCGGGCCTTTTGCGCACGACCTAGAGGAACGAGACCATGTCCCGACGCTGCGAACTGACCGGCAAGGCCGTCCAGACCGGTAACAACGTCAGCCACGCCCACAACAAGACCCGCCGCCGGTTCATGCCGAACCTGCAGACGGTGTCGATGATGTCGGACACGCTCGGCCGCCCGGTGAAACTGCGCATCGCGGCCTCGACGGTACGTTCGGTCGAGCACAAGGGCGGTATCGACGCCTTCCTGCTCGCTGCCAAGGACGCCGATCTCCCGGCCAACCTTCGCCGCCTGAAAAAGCGGGTCAAGGCGGCCCAGGCGGCGACCTGAACCGGCCGTAGTCGCCCATACCGAAAGCCCGCGAACGCGGGCTTTTTTGTTGCGCCGGCCCCGCGTCCGGTGGCGGGCAGACTGCGCCAATTTAACTAATTGATTTAGAGAGATATTTTCTTACCGCCCGGGACCGATTCGGTCCTTGGGCGAATATTCGGTGCCGGTATTCGTTCGTCCCATCGAT
>JAYNJY010000117.1:0-1245 GCA_038110665.1 Rhodospirillaceae bacterium
ATGGCGTTGCTGCTCGGGCCGGTGGGCCGTCGGCGTGGCGATGACGCGCTCGCCGAGATGTTCGACTTGCACGCCATGACACCGGTTTCGCCGGCGCTCAACTGATCGCGGCGGAATGCCGTCCCGACGGCGCTCAGGCCGCTTTGGCGACCGCTTGCGGGCGGACGCCGAGCATGTGGCAGATGGCGTAGCCGAGCGTCGAGTGGTTGAGCGTATAAAGGTGGAAGCGGTCGACGCCGTTAACGTGCAGCATGCGGCATTGCTCGGCGGCGATCGAGGCGGCGACCAGGCGCCGGGTTTCCGGGTCGTCGTCGAGCCCGTCGAACAGTTCGCCCATCCATGACGGCACCTGCGTGCCGCAGAGCTTCGAGAACCTGGCAACCTGGGTGAAATTGGTCACCGGCAGGATCCCCGGAACCACCGGAACGGCGATGCCGGCCCGGCGCACGCGTTCGAGGAAGCGCATGAACACTTCTGAATCGAAGAAGAACTGACTGATCGCCAGTTCGGCGCCGGCGTCGATCTTGCGCTTCAGGTTGTCGATGTCGGCGGCGGCGCTGACCGCCTCGGGGTGGGTCTCGGGATAGCAGGCGACGGCGATCCTGAAATCGGCGACGCGTTTCAGGCCGGCGACCAGGTCGGCGGCGTAGGCGTAGCCGCCCGGATGCGGCCGGTAGCGGTCGGTGCCTTTGGGTGGATCGCCGCGCAGCGCGACGATCCGCGTCACGCCGGCATCCCAGATGCGCCGCGCCACGGCGTCGACGTGTTCGCGCGTCGCGCCAATGCAGGTCAGGTGCGCGGCCGGCTCGAGCCGCGTCGTGCGACGGATACGCGCCACCGTTTCCAGGGTGCGGTCCTGGGTGGTGCCACCGGCACCGTAGGTGACAGAGACGAACTCGGGTTCCAGCGGCTCCAGCCGCGCCAGGGTTTCGTCGAGTTGCGCCTCGGCCTCGGCGTTGGCGGGCGGGAAAAACTCGAAGCTGACGCGCACATGCTCCGGCAACGGCGCGGCGATCGCCGGGATCATGCCGCGCGGCCGGCCATGGCGGGTGACGTCCATCAGGTCGTAGGTGGTCTTGGACTTGCGGCGAACCATTCAGGGATCTCTTCTTGTTTGTCTTGGTCTTCAGTGCTTGCCGCTCAGGCGACGGCGGAAAGATGGATGACCGGCGCCGTCTCCGGCTTGATCGCCAGCCACAGCGTCACCGTCAGTTGGCCGCCGGCCAGGTGCTTGATGCGTTGCGG
>JAYNJY010000117.1:1255-9274 GCA_038110665.1 Rhodospirillaceae bacterium
CCCTGCTTGGTGCACTGGATACCGAGATTCAGATAGACGATAGCCAATTGCGCGCCACCAAGCAGCGCGATTACGAGCTGGGCGCGCCGGTTGGGTTTCAGCTTGCGCCGGTACTGGTAGGCAAAGACGATGACGGCGATGAGGTATTTTCTTGAGTGGTCGAACCCGCAGCGGCCAGCGCAAGCGGAAAGAGGAAGCCGACCGGCCAGGTGCTTGATGCGTTGCGGCTCGAGCCCGGCTTCGATCAGCCAGTCGGCGATCTCGCGGTCGGTGAAGCCGAGGCGGCGGTGTTCGTGCTCGCGGCGGAGCTGCTCGAGCGAATGCGGCGCGAAGTCGGCGACCAGCAGCACGCCGCCCGGCCTGAGCACGCGCGCCGTCTCGGCGATGGCGGCGGCCGGGTCATCGGCGAAATGCAAAACCTGGTGGATGACGGCGGCGTCGAAGGCGCCGTCGGCGAGCGGCGTGCGGTACATGTCGGCCTGGCGCACCTGGCAGTGGTGCATGGCGCCGTGGTCGAGGTGCGAGCGCGCGACGGCGAGCATGTCACGCGACGCGTCGATGCCGAGGCCGGAGCGGATGCGCGGCGCCAGCACTTCGAGCATGCGTCCGGTGCCGGTGCCGACATCAAGCAGGCGCTCGATGCCGAACTCGGGCAGCATATCCAGGACCATCGCCTCGACCTCGCGATCGTCGACGTGCAGCGAGCGGACCTTGTCCCAGGCGATGGCGTTGGCGCGAAAGTAGGCCGCCGCCTGGGCGGCGCGGTCGCGCTTGATCTCGGCCAGCAGCCTGGCATCGCGCGCCAACGTGGCGTCGTCGGCGGGCATCAGCTCGGCGAGGGCGGTAAGCACTTCCGCGCCGGCGCCGTCATGGACGGCGCGGTGGAATACCCAGCTGCCCTCCTGGAAGCGGTCGAGCAATCCGGCCTCGCAAAGCAGCTTCAGATGCCGCGACACGCGAGGCTGGCTCTGGCCGAGGATGTGCATCAGTTCGCTCACCGTCAGTTCGCCCTGGCGGCAAAGCGCCAGGATGCGAAGCCGGGTCGGTTCGGCGGCGGCGCGAAGGGAGGTGAGCAAGGCGTCCATTGGGTGTTCCCGTTGACGGGTTGGCGACCGGGTAAATATGGGCGCTCATAAAAATATATCAAGATATATTTATATTTTTTATTTGTTTGATGCCTGCCCGGAAATGACCATGCCGCCGCAGCAGGGCGGCATTATCCCCATCCGTCGGCGCGGGCATTAACCGCTTGCTAACCAAGCCGGCCCGAGAATAGTCGCCGTCAACAGAACACCAAGCCGGCAACGGCGCAGAGGCGTATCCATGTCGCAGCGGTTTCAATCGAAGGTACTCCGTTTCCTGTTCCCGGCCTTGCTGATGGCGCTCGCCGCTTGCGCCACGCCGCCGCCCGCGGGCGACAAGGAGGCGTGGCAGGAATACGGCGAGATCAACGATCCGTGGGAACCGACCAACCGCGCCATCCTCGCCTTCAACCGGGGCGTCGACGCGGCCGTATTGAAACCGGCCGCTGGTGCCTACCGCGACCACGTCCCGGAACTGGTCCGCAACATGGTCGGCAACCTGCTCGACCATCTGCGCGCGCCGGTGGTGTTCCTCAACGACCTCGCCCAGGGCGTGGTCCGCCGCGCCATGACCACGCTCAACCGGTTCTGGATCAACACCGCGCTCGGCTTCGGCTTTTTGGACATGGCCGGCGCCATGGGCATGCCCGGCCACGACGAGGATTTCGGCCAGACCCTCGCTGTATGGGGCGTGCCGGCCGGTCCCTATGTCATGCTGCCGCTGTTCGGGCCCTCGAACCCGCGCGACGCCGTCGGCCGGATCGTTGATTTCCTCGCAGACCCCTTCAACATCTGGGCGGCCAACACCGAGCGCGAGCATCTACAGTTCGCGCGCGCCGGCACGCTCGCCGTCGACACCCGCGCCGGCAACATCGAGTTGATCGACGATCTCGAAAAGACTTCGCTTGATTTCTACGCGGCGATACGTAGCTTGTACCGCCAGCGGCGCGCCGACGAGATAACCAACGGCAAGGGCAGCGCCAATCAGCCCGCACCGGGCATCAGCAGCATCCCAGACCGGCCGATCTTCGATGCGGCGCTAGAACTGTCACGGAGACGTTGATCGATGTCGAAGCGGTTCGTTCTCAAACTCGGGTTCGTGACCATGCTGTCTTGCCTGGTCGCGGCGCTGCCGCAGGCGCATGCCGCCGCCGACAACGGCAAGGCATCGGCCGACTTCATCCGCTCGCTCGCCGACAAGGCGATCCACTCGCTGACCGATCCCTCGACGGAACGCGCCGTTCGCATCGAGCGCTTTCGCAAGATGTTCAACGACAATTTCGCCGTGCGCTCGATCGGCAAGCGGGCACTCGGGCGCTATTGGCGCCAGGCCAGCGAGGCCGAGCAGGCGCGCTACCAGAACCTGTTCGAGGACTTGATGGTGGTCACCTACGTTGATCGCTTCGCCACCTACGCCGGCGAGGCGCTCGAGATCCTCAAGTACCGGGCCGAGGATCAGGCCATCGCCACGGTGTTCTCGGAAATCCAGCGCAAGGGCGGCGCCAAGCCGATCCGCGTCGACTGGACCGTCGGCACCAACGGTACCATCTACAAGATCGTCGACGTCAAGGTCGAGGGCGTTTCCATGACCCAGACCCTGGCCGCCGACTTCGCCTCGATCATCCGCCAGGGCGGCGGCATCCCGGGGCTGCTCTACGAATTGCAGAAGAAGACCGCCCACCTCTCCGCCCAGGTGCGCTGACGCGCCGGATCTACCAAGCGCGCTGACGCACCAAGATTTATCAGGTGCGTTGACGCACCGAACTTCATCAGGTGCGCTAAAACGTATCCCGGCATTCGCGGCTTTCCGCCCGGCCCGGGCTCCGACATAATCGGCCTCTCCGAACACCGATCCGGGAGGGACCGATGGTCAAACCGCTGCTCGATATCCAGACCCTTGCCGACCAGTTGACGTTACCGGTCATCGCAGCGCCGATGTTCATCGTCTCCGAACCGGCATTGGTGAAGGCCTGCTCGGCCGCAGGCGTCATTGGCTCGTTCCCCGCCGCCAACGCCAACCGGTCCGCGGCCGGACTCGACGGCTGGTTGAACGAGATCGAGGAAGGCGCGGCGCGCGGCCGCGCCGAGGGCCGCTACGTCGCGCCGTTCGCCGCCAACATCATCGTCCACAAATCGAACGCCCACTTGGATCGCGACATCGCCGCCGTGGCCAAGCACAAGGTGCCGCTGATCATCACCAGCGTCGGCGCGCCCGGCGACATCGCCAAGGAGGTGCACGCCTACGGCGGGTTGGTGTTCCACGACGTCATCCACATGCGCCACGCGCGTAAGGCTGTCGGCGCGGGCGTCGACGGCCTGATCCTGGTCTGTGCCGGCGCCGGCGGCCATGCCGGTACGCTCAATCCGTTCGCCTTCGTCACCGAGGCGCGCGCCGAATTCGACCTGCCGCTGATCCTGTCGGGGACCATTTCCACCGGCCGCGGCGTGCGCGCCGCGCGTGTGCTCGGCGCCGACTTCGCCTACCTCGGCACCCGTTTCATCGCCACCGAGGAGGCCAATGCCGACGCCGAATATAAACGCATGATCTTCGAATCGGGTGCCTCCGACATCACCTACACGCCCGAGTTCTCGGGCATCCCGGGCAGCTACCTGACCAAGAGCATCGTCGCTTCCGGCGTCGATCCCACCACCATCGCGCTCGCCGGCCAGAAGGTCGAACGCGACTACCGGTCGGGTACCGACCGGCCCAAGGCCTGGGCCGTGATCAAGAGCGGAGGTCAGGGCGTTGGCACCATCTCTGATGCGCCGCCCGTCGCCGAGCTGGTCGCCCGGCTCAAGGCCGATTATGACGCCGCCGGCATCGACAGTCGGGCCGCCGCCGAATAGGATGCGCGTGGCGCCGCCGCGAACTCGGTTTCGGGCGGCGCCGTTCTCGGGGCGGGGTGCAATTCCCCACCGGCGGTGACGCCTTCCGGCCTTCGGCCGGCGGACAAGCCCGCGAGCGCCCGCAGGCGGTCCAAGGCCGGCGGGGTCAGCAGATTCGGTGCGATTCCGAAGCCGACGGTGACAGTCCGGATGGAAGAGAACGAAGCCGCGGTCCAGCGCCCGTCCGGGTGCATGGACGCCGGCCTGACTTCGCCCTGGTTCTGGCTTCCCTTTTAGGTTCGGAGGATTCCATGAATCAGCAGACCCACGACAATACCAAGATCGCCTTCATCCAGGCCCGTTGGCATGCCGACGTCGTCGACCAGAGCCGCTTGAGCTTCGTCGACGCCATCGGACAGGCCGCTCACGTCGAGGTCTTCGACGTGCCCGGTGCCTACGAAATTCCGCTGCTTGCCAAGACGCTGGCGAAGGGCGGCAACTACGCCGCCGTGGTCGGCGCCGCGCTGGTTGTCGACGGCGGCATCTACCGTCACGACTTCGTCGCCAACGCGGTTGTCGGCGGCCTGATGCAGGCCCAGCTCGAGACCGAGGTGCCGATGTTCTCGGTGGTGCTGACGCCGCACCACTATCACGATGGCCCGACCCACCACGATTTCTTTATCGACCACTTCAAGCTCAAGGGCCGCGAGGCGGCCGAAGCCTGCCTCGCCGTGCTCGATCTGCGCCGGCGCCTGGCTGCGTGAACGCTTCGCCCGGCCGCCGATCAAGACGGCCGGGCGAATTCCCTTGACTTCCAAGGGGAAAAGGCGCCCTCTCCCGCCAACGACACTCCCCTCTGGTCGATTATCGATCATTCGCCGCTCCGACGGACACCGTCGCCGGCTAGATTTTTCCTCTTCCACTCAGGGCGTTTCGTGAGGCGGATCGGTTTCCGCCGACATCGCCTTGCATGTTGCAAGCACGCTCCCTTGGATGCGCGATCCGCGCCGGGGAGCGACGACTCGTACTTATAGAAAGTGACAAGACATTATGACTGACTTCTCGAGCCTCCAATTGGCTCAATCGATCCTGCGCGCGCTCAACGACGAAGGCTACACCACGCCGACGCCGATCCAGGAAAAGGCGCTGCCCGTCCTGCTCGAAGGCCGCGACCTCGTCGGCATCGCGCAAACCGGCACGGGCAAAACCGCCGCCTTCGCGCTGCCGATCCTCAACCATCTCAAGGGCGCCGCCGGCAAGACGCGTTCGAAGCGGCCGCAGGCCCTGATCCTGGCGCCGACGCGCGAACTCGCCGGCCAGATCGGCGACAGCCTCGCCGCCTATGGCCGTTACCTGGGCTTGCGCTACAGCGTCGTCTTCGGCGGCACCTCGATCCGGCCGCAGATCCGCAACTTGGAGCGTGGCGTCCACGTCCTGGTGGCGACACCGGGCCGACTGCTCGACCTGATGAACCAGGGCTGCGTCCAGCTCGGCTCGGTCGAGGCCTTCGTCCTCGACGAGGCCGACCGCATGCTCGACATGGGCTTCATCCGCGACGTTCGCAAGATCGTCGCCAGCCTGCCGAAGAAACGCCAGACGGCGCTGTTCTCGGCGACCATGCCGGCCGCCATCGAGGAACTGGCCGCGAGCCTGCTCGACAACCCGGCGCGCGTCGAGGCGACGCCGCAGGCGAGCACCGCCGAGCGCGTCGAGCAGTCCGTGCTGTTCGTCGCCAAGGACAACAAGCGCGCACTGCTGAGCGCGCTCCTGAAGGACCGCGCCATCGAACGCGTGCTGGTGTTCACGCGCACCAAGCACGGTGCCAACCGCGTCGCCCAGCATCTGCTCGCGACCGGCATCGCCGCCGATTCGATCCACGGCAACAAGTCGCAGAGTGCGCGTCAGCGCGCCCTGAAGGATTTCCGCGCCGGGCGCATCCGTGCCCTGGTGGCGACCGACATCGCGGCGCGCGGCATCGACGTCGACGGCGTCACCCACGTCATCAACTTCGAGCTGCCGGCCGACCCGGAGAGCTACGTGCACCGTATCGGGCGCACGGCGCGCGCCGGCAACACCGGCATCGCCATTTCGTTCTGCGACCACGGTGAGCGCGGCACGCTGCGCGACATCGAGCGCACCATCCGCCAGCCGGTCGCGGCCAACACGGATCATCCCTTCCATGCCGCCGACGTCGCCGACAAGGCGGGTGGGCGCCAGGGGCACGGCCAGGGCAACGGCCAAAGCCGTGGCCGCGGGCCGGGCAAGGGCCAAGGTGGAGGCAAGTCCGCCAACAACCGGCGCAACGATCAGCGCCGCCCCGAACACTGCGCGGAACACCGTTCGGAGCATCGCCCCGAACACCGCGCCGAGCACCGTCCGGAAAAGCGCCCCGAGCATCGGAACGAACACCGTTCTGAACATCGTTCGGAGCATCGCACAGACCACCGCTCCGAACATCGTTCGGAGAAGCGGACCGAACACCGTCAGGACAAGTTCCGCGGCACGCCGCAGGGCAAGTTCCAAGGTAAGCCTCGTGGCAACGGCCACGGCAATTCGGGCGGCAAGGGCGGGCGTCGGCCCGAGCGCCGCGCCGCCTAGGCCGGCACTTGCAACCGGCCGGCGTCTATCGCGATGCCGGCCGCCGCCTTCTCAGTCTCCGGCAGCACGTCATCCGACGGCCAAAGCCCGGTCTCCAGCGCCCTGGCGTAGCCCTCGGGCAGCCCGGCCGCGCGCATGCGCCGCGCCGCTTCGGCATGGTCGTAGGCGAGGTGGTGGTGGCTAATCGCAAGGCCGCCGTCGGTGGTCGGACGCAGCAGCGCGTACCAGCCGTCCGGCGTGCCGTCGTTCGCCGGTAAACCGATAGCGCCCGGGTTGTGCCAGATGGCGCCGCCCGCGAGGGTCTCGGTGAACGGCAGGCCGGCATGCCCGGCGATCACCAGTTCGGCACCGGCGAGGTTCATCTCCGCCAATTTCTCCGTCGCCGGCGTCGAGGCGAACACGAAGCGATTGACGCGGCTCGGCGCGCCGTGCACCACGGCGACGCGCCGGCCGGCGAGGGTCAGGCGGATCATGCCCGGCAGCGCCGCCATCCAACGGCGCGCACCGGCGTCGGTCTGGCGGCGGGCGAAGGCGTACCAGCGCGCCGCGTCGACGTCGCAGGCCGAACCGGCCTGGAAGCCGCAGCCGCAGTCGAAGGCGGCATCGGCGAGCGCCAGCTCGCAGTTGCCGGCGATGACCTGGGCGCCCCCCTCGCGGATTGACGCCACGCTCGCGGCCGGGTCGGCGCCGTAGGCGACGACGTCGCCGGTACAGATGCAGCGTTCCGGCGGGATGCCGAGTTCGCCGGCCTGCGCGCGCATCGCCTGCAACGCTTGCAGGTTTGAGTAGGGGCCGCCGAAAGCCAGCACGGTACCGTCGAGCCGGCCGAGATCGCGCGCCGGCGCCAGGGCCATGCGCAGGCGGTCCGAATCGCGGCGGGAGAGGATGTTCAAGCCCGGTGTTCCCCTGTGTTCGACGGTCTTTCCAGGCTGCGGCCGGCCGCAGGCGCTTGCAAGCGGCGATCCGCCGCCTCACGTGGAGTTGACGGCGCGTGAACGGGCCGGCCCGGGGGTGGCGGTGGTTTTCTCCCCGGTTCGGACGGCCTATATGGATTGGGTGCCGCGCGCACCCAACGGAGAGCCGCCTTGTCCGCCACCTTCGCCGCCAGTTTCCCCGAGGATCGCATCGCCGGCTTTCAGGACCGCCTCGCCGGCCACGCCATCTACGGCGCGCTTCGCCAGGTCGCGGACCTGCGCAGGTTCATGTCGCACCTGCCTACTCGGTCTGGGATTTCATGTCGCTCTGCAAGTCGTTGCAGGCGACCCTGGCGCCGACCCGGAACCGGTCCGGGGCTTCGCCGAACGCGCCGCCGGGCAGGGCTTCGATGCGGCGCTTGCCGGCGGCGGCCCGCCCGCGCCCGAACTGACCCTCGCCGTGGCGACCATCGTCTTCGCCGGGTTCATTCGCGGCTTTCTCGGTTTCGGCGCATCGCTGATCATCGTCATGGTGTTGAGCGCCCTCGTCAGCCCGGCCGCCGCCATCCCGGTCGCCGTCCTGTCCGGCGCCGTGGCGA
>JAYNJY010000118.1:0-9271 GCA_038110665.1 Rhodospirillaceae bacterium
ACGGATCGGACGGTGCATAACTGAACAGCGCCACCGCCAGCGCGCCCATCACCAGGGTCAGTGCCAGGCCGGCGAGTTCCATCAACCGGGCCGCGAGAAACCGTTTGGCGCCGGCCGGCAGGATCGCGCCGGCGGCGCCCTGCCCTGTGCTTTCCGGGCTGAAGATGCGAAGCACATGAGCCATGCTCAAGTCCTAGCGCAAGGTTATAAACAAGAGCTTAATGAAGCCGTCCCGGGACGGGAGAAAACGGCGGAATTCCGGCGGTGCCGTCGCGGCCAAAACGAAACCCAGAGGAGCGATGCTCCTCCGGGTTCGGTTTTCTCGGTTGTTGCCTCAGATTTCGCCTCGCGTTCGCCTCGGGGGCAGGGCGCCGGGGGTCGGGACGGAACCTGCAAGGGACGACAGGTTTCGGGTGTGTCCGCCGCCCGGCGCCCCGCTTTGAGGCGTCGAGGGTTAGAGGCCCCTCGATCAGTCGCGCATCGATTCGCCGTGGAGATTGATGTCGAGACCCTCGACTTCGACCTCTTCGGAGACCCGGAGCCCGCCGACGATCACGCCCACCACCTTGAGGATGATGAAGGTGACGACGCCGCAGTAGACGAAGGTGTAGATGACGCCTTCGATCTGGACCCAGAGCTGGCCGATGTTGCCTTCGAGCACGCCGGCGGTGCCGCCGACGGCCTTGACGGCGAAGATGCCGGTCAGCACGGCGCCGAGCGCGCCGCCGACGCCGTGGACGCCCCAGGCATCCAAGGAGTCGTCATAGCCAAGCTTGCGCTTGATCGGTACCGCGGCGATGTAACAGACGATACCGGCCAGGATGCCGATGGCGAGCGCGCCGCCGGGGCCGACGAAGCCGGCCGCCGGGGTGATCGCGACCAGGCCGGCGATGGCGCCGGAGATCATGCCGAGCACGGACGGCTTCTTGGCCACCAACCACTCGGTGAACATCCACGCCAGCGAAGCGGCGGCGGTGGCGATCTGGGTCACGGCCATGGCCATGCCCGCGGCGCCGTTGGCGGCGACGGCGGAACCGGCGTTGAAGCCGAACCAGCCGACCCACAGCAACGAGGCGCCGATCAGGCTGAGCACCAGGTTGTGCGGCGCCATGTTCTCGGTCGGGTAGCCCTTGCGCTTGCCGAGCACGATGGCGCAAACCAGCGCCGCGGTACCGGCGTTGAGGTGGACGACCAGGCCGCCGGCGAAGTCGAGCGCGCCCTTACCGGCGAGCATGCCGCCGCCCCACACCCAGTGCGCGACCGGGGCGTAGACGCAGATCAGCCAGAGCGCCATGAACCACAGCATCGCCGAGAACTTCATGCGGTCGGCGAAGGCGCCGCAGATGAGCGCCGGCGTGATGATGGCGAAGGTCATCTGGAAGGTCATGAAGACCGACTCGGGGATCGTGCCCTGCAGCGAATCCGGCATCATGCCCTTGAGGAAGAAGCGCTGCAGACCGCCGATGAAGAAGTTCAGGCCGCCGCCGTCCTGGAAGGCCAGCGAGTAGGCGCAAACCATCCACAGCACCGACATCAGACAGGTGATGGCGAAGCTCTGCGCGACGGTGGCGAGCACGTTCTTCTTGCGCACCATGCCGCCGTAGAACAGCGCCAGGCCCGGGATGGTCATCATCAGCACCAGCGCCGTGGAAGTCAGCATCCACGCGGTATCGCCGGAGTTGAGTTTTGGCGCGTCCGCGGCAAGCGCTTCGCCCGCCGTGACCGCCAGCATCCCGGCCGCGGTGAGCGCCGCCGGAAGATACTTGGTAATTTTCTCGATTTTCATCTGTCGATCTCCCTTAGAGGGCTGAGGCGTCGGTTTCGCCGGTGCGGATGCGCACCGCCTTGTCGACGGTGTAAACGAAGACCTTGCCGTCCCCGATCTTGCCGGTCTGGGCGGCTTTGGTGATCGCTTCGACGGCGGATTCGACGACATCGTCGTTGACGGCGATTTCCACTTTCACCTTGGGCAGGAAATTCACTTCATACTCGGCGCCGCGGTAGATTTCGGTCTGGCCTTTCTGCCGGCCAAATCCCTTCACCTCGGTCACGGTCATGCCCTCGACACCAATAGGCAGCAGCGCTTGGCGGACCTCTTCGAGTTTGAAGGGCTTGATGATGGCCATGATCAACTTCATAGCTTAGGCTCCTTCTCGGTTGATTAGGCGGTCGCCTGAGCGCCGCGTATTGCATAGCAATATTCAAGCCCTGTGCCAGATGGGCATACAAGTTGGTGAATTTTGTAAAATCAATGAACTAACGGTATTTTTTGATAGTTAAGATGAGGAATTCTGGTAGGAAATCTGTCTAAAAATTACTCAAATATAAAATTTGATTAAATTTTAGACGGCCCCGTGTCCCTGAAATTCCTGGACAGAGCGATGAAACCGCCCCAGCCTTCGACCATGTCCGATATAGGTTCCGGCCCCGAAAATAGCGATGCCGAAGAACATGTCGTCGACGTCCTTATCGTCGGCGGCGGCTTCGTCGGCGCCAGCTTCGCCGCGGCGCTCGACGGCAGCGGGCTCCGCGTCGCGCTGGTCGACCGCGCCGACCCGGCCGAGGCGCTTTCCGCCACTTTCGACGGTCGCGCCTTCGCCATCTCGGCCGCCAACCAGCGCATGCTCGAAGGAATCGGGTTGTGGCATCGGCTGGCGGCGACGTCGGCGCCGATCCTCGACATCCGCGTTTCCGACGGCCCGTCGTTATTGTTCCTGCACTACGACCACGAAGACGTCGGCGAGGGCCCGATGGGCTATATGGTCGAGAACCACCACCTGCGCGTAGCCCTGCACGAGCGGCTGCGCACGCTCGACAATTGTTCCGAATTCGCGCCGGACCGCCTGGAGACGCTCGAACACGGTCCGGGTGGCGTCGCCGCGACCTTGGCCGGCGGCCGGCGCATCCGTGCGCGCCTGGCGGTCGGCGCCGACGGACGCGGCTCCGAGATCAGGCGCCGCGCCGGCATCGGGCTGACGCACTGGGATTACGGCCAGGTCGGCATCGTCTGCACGGTGCGCCACGAACGCGACCACGAATTCGTCGCGCACGAACGTTTCCTCGCCGCCGGCCCCTTCGCCATCCTGCCCTTGATCGGCGACGACGCGGCCAAGGCCAACCGGGCGTCGATCGTCTGGATCGAGCGCGCCGAATTGGCGCCGGCGATGATGGCGCTCGACGACGCGACCTTCGTCGCCGAGCTCGAACGCCGCTTCGGCAATTTCCTGGGCGCGGTCGAGGTGATCGGCCCGCGCTGGTCCTATCCGCTGAGTTTGCAGTTCGCGCGCGACACGGTTGCCGAACGCCTGGTGCTGATCGGCGACGCGGCGCACGGCATGCATCCGATCGCCGGCCAGGGCCTCAACATGGGGCTGCGCGACGTCGCCACGCTGGCCGAGGTGCTGGTCGAGGCGCATCGCCTCGGGCTCGACGTCGGCGCCGGCAGCGTGCTGTCGCGCTACCAGCGCTGGCGGCGCTTCGACAACGCCGTCATGCTCGCCGCCACCGATGTCCTGAACCGCCTGTTCTCCAACGACATCGGCCCGCTGCGGCTCGCCCGCGACCTGGGGCTGGCCGCGGTCGACAAGCTGCCGCCGCTGAAGAAGCTGTTTATGCGCCACGCCATGGGCGTGGTCGGCGAACTGCCGAAGCTGCTGCAGGGCCGGCCGCTTTAGCGTCCTTCCATTGCCGTCATGGCCGGACGCGATCCGGCCATCCACGTCTTGAATCGCCCATGCTTCGGCGACCGTCGTGGATGCCCGGGTCAAGCCCGGGCATGACATGGTTCGGGACGGGTGGTCGGTGCGGCGCTTAGGGGTCGCGGCTGAGGCCGGCGGCGCCGAGCGCGGCTTCGTATTCCGACCACATCTCGCCCTGGTGCTCGCCGTAATGGTAGAGCGTGTCCCAGGAGTAGATGCCGGTGTCGTGAAGGTCGTCGAACTTGATGCAGACGGCGTAGTTGCCGACCGGCCGCACCTCCATGATGCCGACGTGGCGGCGGCCGTGGACGAGCTGTTTCTGGCCCGGGCCGTGGCCCTGGACTTCCGCCGACGGGCTCTCGACGCGCAGGAATTCGGCCGGGTAATGGAAACAGCGGCCGTCCTCGAAATCGACCTCGAGCGCCTTTTCCTCGCGCTTCACGCGGATTTCCAACGGGCGGTGGCGTTGGCTGAAATTGTCGGTCATGGCGGCGGAGCTTCCTTGCGGTTGGGCCGGTTGCGTCAGGATCGGTCGGCGTCGCCGAGGCTGCGCGCCTCGTCCGGCAGCATGATCGGGATGCCGTCGCGAATCAGAAAGGCGAGGCCGGCCTGGCGGCTGACCAGTTCCTGCCGTTCGCGGTCGTATTCGAGCGGCCCCTTGGTCAGCGGACAGACCAGGATCTCGAGCAGCTTGGCGTCGACGTCGGTGGCGGGCATGGCGGACATGGTCTCGAACCTCTGCTCTCAGTGGCGGTCAGTGACGTTGGCTCGGGTCGGGCACGGCGGCGTCGGAGGCGGCCATCTCCAGGATGGTGGTCAGCGCCTGGGCGCGGCCGGCCAGGTCGCGCGCCTCCAACAGGGCCTGCTTTTCGGCCGGCTCGAACGGACAGGCCATGGCCATGGCGGCGACCAGCGCGCGATCCGGCGTCGCTTCCAGCGCCGGCCAGTCGGCCTGGTAGCCGAGGTGCTCGAAATAGGCGGCGAGCGCGGCCATCAGCCGGCGCCGCGCCTCGCGGTCGAGTTCGACCTCGTCGAGGTCGTCCATGAACGCGCCGTAGTCGGGCGTGACGCGGCGGAAGCCGCTCTCCAGCGGCAACTCGCCGGCGATGCGGAACCGGATGCGGCCCGATACTGTGATCAGGTAGCGGCCGTCGCCGGTCTCGGCGAACTTTGTGATGCGGCCAAGGCAGGCGATGGCGAACAGCGGATGGGTGTCGGAAACGGTCTGCTGGTCGGCGTCGCGCGGCTGCACCATGGCGAGCCAGCGGTCGTGCGCGAGTGCCCAGTCGACCATGGCGAGGTATCGCGGCTCGAAGATGTTGAGCGGCAGGTCGCCGGCCGGCAGCAACAGCGCGCCGGTGAGCGGAAACACCGGCACCGCGTCCGGCAGCCCGGCGGTGCCGGTTTCGGCGGCGGGGGCGACCATGGCCGATCGACCTCTCTATCTAAGAGAACAGCACCGACGAAAGCCGGCGTCTGCCGCTCTGGGTGAGCTCGTGGGTCGGCCCGAGCGCCTCGAACAGCTTCAGCAACTGCTTTCTCGCCGCCTCGTCGTTCCAGGCGCGGTTGCGGCGGATGCTCTCGATCAGTTGGTCGATGGCGTCCTCGTGGCGGCGATGCGCGACCAGCGCGACGGCGTAGTCGAGCCGGGCCTGATGGTCGGCCGGATCGGCCTCGACCTTGGCGGCGAGTTCGGCGACATCGCCGGCGGCGCCGGCCTGCTCGGTCAATTCGAATGCCGAAATGGCGGCCTGGATCTCGCCCTTGGCGGCGAGTTCCGGCGGTAACGCGGCGACGATCTGCTTGACGCTCTCGGTGTCGCCGACGGCGAGGCTCGCGCGGATGATGCCGGCGATGGCGCGGTCGTTCTCAGGATCCTCGGCCTGGATCTGGCGGTAGAGCTGCAACGCCTGATCGGCCTGGCCGGCGTCGAGAAGCTGCTTCGCCTGTTCGAGGGCGGCGTCGATCGGCGGCTTGGCGCCGCCGAGCAGCCTGTCGATGAACATCTTGAGCTGGCTTTCCGGCAACGCACCGGTGAAGGCATCGACCGGCCGGCCGCCCTTGAAGGCGTAGACCATGGGAATCGACTGGACGCGGAGCTGGGCGGCGATCTCCTGGTTCTCGTCGACGTTGATCTTGACCAGCCGGACCATGCCGCCGGCCTGGCGCACCAGTTTCTCGAGCGTCGGTCCGAGCTGCTTGCATGGCCCGCACCAAGGTGCCCAGAAATCGACCAGCACCGGCACCTGCATAGAGGCCTCGATGACGTCGGCCATGAAGTTGGCGGTATCCGAATCCTTGATCACGCCGCCGTTCGCCGCAGCCGGGGCCGCCGCCGGCATCGCCGTCGCGCCCTCCATGATCACTTGCGGGCGCTCGTCCTGGCCGGCCGGGGCGCCAGGCGTTTCGCCGCCGCTCGCGGGCGCGAGGGAGCCATCGGGATTGAGCTTGAATTCCATGTCCGTTCCTTATGTCTTGGCGGCCGAGACCTTGCCACATAGATGGCGGGCCGAAGCCGATGGCGCAACCCTCAAATTTGCCACCGCCGGGGCGGCATTCGCAAGGACGGCCGAGCGCGCCGCCTAGAACGTAACGACCAGCGGCGTGTGGCCGCCGGCTTCCAGGAACGCCAGCAGGCCGCCGGCGGAAATCCGCGTCGTCGCGGTGTTGACCAGCGGATGAAAATTGAGCGGCTCGGCCGCCAGCATTTCGGCATCGAGGACGACGGTGACGAGACCCGCCTTGTCGTTGATGGCCGCAAACGGCGTGACCGAACCGGGCGTGATGCCCAGCACGTCCATGAGCGCTTCGGGCTTGCCGAAGGAAAGCGGTGCGGCGCCGATCAGATGGCGCAATGCCTTCAGGTCGACGGCCCGGTCCTCGAGCGCCACCACCAGCCAGTAGCGGCCCTTCTTGTCCTTGAGGAACAGGTTCTTGGAGTGCGCGCCCGGCAGTTCGCCCCTCAGCCGTTTGGCCTCGTCGACGGTGTAGACCGCCGGATGCTGGACCGTCTCGGTTTCGACGCCGAGGCGTTGGAATTCGGCCTGGAGGTCTTCGGGCGTGGCGTGTCCGGTATCGCTCATGGCGCCGGATACTAGTCAGCGGGGGTGGCCCGGGCAAGGCTTGGCGCGGGTTTTGGATGGGTTTAGAGGACTGAAAAAACCTGCCAACATGAGACTTGCATTGAACGGGCCGATGCGTATGATCGGCGCGCTTCACGGCAGTGTTGAGCCGGGTGCGGGCGTAGCTCAGGGGTAGAGCGCAACCTTGCCAAGGTTGAAGTCGAGGGTTCGAATCCCTTCGCCCGCTCCATTCTCTTCCCCCCTCTCTGCAAAAACCTCAGTCGATGCAGTCGCGGAAGATGCGGTCGATCGCGTCGGGGCCGAGCGTTCGGCTGTGGCGCAACTCGCGCCGGCAGGCCGCGACGCAGCGCAACGAACAGCCGAGCCCGGCGCCGACGCCGCTTCCGAATCCAGTCAGGCCGTTGGTGACGCGACGGACATGTTGCAATGCAAAATTGATCAGCGGGCCCCGGGCCATGGTCGCCTCAGGCATGGGTCACCCCGATCGGATCGTGGTTCGAGGTCTGCCACCGGGGGTATCGGCGGACGGGCCGGCCTTTGCGCCGGCCTCGGCGAGGTTGCGGCGGGCAGAACCCATCATTTTGGCAAAAAAGGAAAAAGCCTGCCGCAGCAACTGCGTGAACATGCGGGCGCGAAGGATTCTTGCCTCCTTCTCGATGGCCGCGAACTATTCGACGGTCAGGTAGGTGACGGCTTCGTCAAGGTCGGGGACGGACATTACACACTCCTTTGAAAACATTTTTATTGCGACTCAACATGGTTTGTGCTGCGCTGCAAACATACGGCGCTTTGGATGAGCGGACTACGGGGGGATCGGACAAAGCCGTTTTGCGTTTCCGGAACAAAGCTCGAATCGATCCGTTCCATGGACCTCGCCAGTCAGATGATCCTGTTCGCCAACGTGGTCGACCACGGCAGCTTTTCCGCGACCGCGCGCGCTCGGGCTGACGCCGCCAACGGTCAGCCGCCAGATCGGCCATCTCGAAAGCCGGCTCGGCGTGCGCCTGTTGCAGCGTTCGACGCGCAAGGTTTCGCTTACCGAGGAAGGCGTCGCGCTGCATCTGCGCTGCGCCGAGATCGCCAATGAAGTGCAGGAGACCGAGGAGCTGCCGCGGTCCTTGAGCGGCCAGCCGCAGGGCACGCTCCGCATCGCGACCACCGTGGCCTTCGGCAAGGCGCAGCTGCTGCCGATGTTGTCACCTTTCCTGGAACGCTATCCCGAACTGCGCGTCGCCCTCGACCTGACTGACCGCCGCGTCGATCTGACCGAATCGCAGCACGACATGGCGATCCGCCTCTCCGACCAGATCGAGGACGCCACCATGATGGCGCGCAAGCTGGCGACCAACGACCGCATCGTCTGCGCCGCGTCGGCCTACATCAGGGAGCACGGCGCGCCCAAGACGCCGACCGACCTGGCGCGCCACAACTGCCTCCGCGTCTCGACCGTCGACGGCTGGAACGAATGGCATTTCGGCCACGGCAGCGACGCGGTCTCGTTCCTGGCGGAGGGCAATTTCGAGGCCAACAGCTCCGACGGCGTCTACCACGCCGCCCTCGCCGGCATCGGCGTCGCCCGCCTCTCGACTTACCTGGTCGGGCCGGACCTGCGCAGCGGCCGGCTGGTCAGCCTGATGCCCGAACGCTGCACCGAGAAAGCCGACGTCTTCGCTGTCTACCCGAGCCGCCACAACCTGGCGCCGAAGATCAGGGCCTTCATCGACTACCTGGTTCAGTGCTTCCAGCCGGTGCCGCCCTGGGAAAAACTCGCCTAGAACAGGCCCCGGCGCCGCGCAATTACCACAATAATACCTTTGAGCACCGAATCCGTTTCGGTTAACCTATTGATTATCGGGGGTGAATTCGAAGGCATTCAGGGGAGGACAGCCATGTCCGGCGGCGCCGAGAAGTCCAAGACCAAGATCATCAAGCAAGTGCTCGACAAGGGCAGGAAGCGCCTCAAGGGGGCGGCGGCCAAGCATTTCGCCACGCTGATGCCACCAATACCTGGCCAACGTGCCGCCGGCCGACCTCGCCGCCTACGGCGCCGACAGCCTGGCCGCCCTGGTCGCCGGCCGCCTCACCTTCACGCAGGCGCGCAAGCCGCGCCAGGCGCTGGTCCGGGTGTTCAACCCGTCGCCCGTCACGCAGGGTTACAGCGCCGGCCACACCGTCATCGAGATCGTCAACGACGACATGCCGTTCCTGGTCGATTCGGCCGTCGCCAGCCGCCAGTTCCGCGCCATGACCTAGAGCGCCGATGGCTGAGCGGCCACCGGCGATGATGGCAGGCGCGCCATGGCCGGCGGATAACGGGGCCGGCGAGGACAGGCGCGGCCTCCTCGCCTGGTGCCTTTACGACTGGGCCAACTCCGCCTTCCCGACGGTGATCACCACTTTCGTCTTCGCCGCCTACTTCGCCAAGGGCGTGGCCGCCGACGCGGTCCAGGGCACCAGCCAGTGGGGCTACGCCATCTCGCTTTCGGGCCT
>JAYNJY010000119.1:0-9268 GCA_038110665.1 Rhodospirillaceae bacterium
TGAAATCAGGCGATACGGAACCGGAAAGGACGGCAAAGGGATTGGCTGTGAACATTTATCGGCCCCAATGGTGGTTTTGCTTGAGTGGTTAGTTAGGCGAACTGGCGTGCGGCGCGCGTAGGCCGGAGTGGACGTCGCTGCCGGCATCGCCGGAAGGGCGCGCGGCTGTCATAATGCGAAGCGACATCGGCATCGATTTTCGGAGTCCTCCTGAGAGACCTGGGCGCGCCGGGCTCTTAAGCTTGAGACGGACATAAACACTAGACGGATGGCTTGTCCAGACAAACGACTAATTACGAGAAAAACAACAAAAACATCCCAATACTGGGACTGTGCCGCTCTGCTTTGTCGTTATTGGCTCTCCCTCGGCCAAGCGAAAGGTGCGCCCGGCGGTTGGTTCCACTCGTATTCAATTTTCGTATAATAAGTGCCCAGCCGAGTCAACAAAGAGCGCAGTTTTTCTGGGTTTTTTTGCAGCCGCGCCGGCCTCGGCGGAGAGTGCGCGGCCGGCCGCCTTCAAGTCAGCGATCAGGCGCTTGCGCGCCGTACCGCCGAAGCGGCCGCCGAGGGCGAGCGCGGTGACCGCGCCGACGGGCACGCCGGCGCCGCCGTCGACCGGCACGGCGAGGGCGGTGACGCCGGCGATGTAGTTGCCGTCGTCGGCGGCATAGCCGTCCGAGCGGGCGCGGCGGATGTCGTCGAGCCAGGCTTCGTAGCTCGGTGCCTGCTGCCATTCGAGTTCGGCGAAGGCGGCCTCGATGCGCGCCGCCGGCCAGCCGCCGAAGGCGGCGAAGCAACGTCCGGTGGCGCTGGTCAGCGCCGGGAAGGTGCTGCCGAGGTTGGCGTGGACGCTGAAGTTGGTGGTGGCGCAGGCGATGGCGGTGACGGTGAGTTGAGCGCCGCCGTCCCACTCAATGCCGAGCGCGGTGACGCCGTGGTCGCGCGCCAGCGCGTCGAGGTGCGGCTGGAACTTGCGCGCCAGCGGCAGGCGCTCGAGGAACGGGCGCGCCAGGGCCAGCGTGCCGGCACCGAGCCGGTAGCGTTTAGCGCCGGGTTCGACGGCGACCATGCCTTCGTGCACCAGCGTACGCAGGATGTGCATGACGGTGCTGGCGACGAGGTCGAGCTCGGCGGCGATCTCGCTCAGGCTCAACGGCTGCTCGGCGGCGCCCAAGAGGCGCAGGATGGCGAGCGCGCGCAACACGGAATTGACGGGTTTGGCGGGTACGGTGGCGGCGACCATAGAGGAAGCTTAGTGGCATAGCTAAATTTGTCAATAGACAAAAATTATTTCGATATTGACAATAAATTCCAGCACCTTCTACCATCGCCGCCAACAGGGAGAACGGGCGGGGATGACGAGGCTCACGGATTTCACCAGTCATGCCGACGCGCAGCGGCATTTCTCGAAGGACGCGCTCTGGGCGTTGTTCGACGGCGACCGCGCGCACCTCAACATCGCCCACGAATGCGTCGACCGCCATCCGCGCGAGCGGGTCGCCATCCGTATCGCCGATGCCGACGGCGCAAACGCCGAGATCGGCTTCGGCGAACTCGCCGATGCCTCCAACCGCTTCGCCAACTGGCTCGGGGCGCGCGGCGTCGGCGCGGGCGAACGCGTCGCCTTCATGCTGGAGCCGTCGCTGGCGTTCTATGCCGGCCTGTTCGGCGCCATGAAGGCGGGCGCCGTGGCGGTGCCGCTGTTCACGCTGTTCGGGCCCGACGGGCTCAAGCTCCGGGTCAAGGACTGCGCGCCGGCGGTGTTGCTGCTGGCGCCGGAGAAACGCGACCTCGCCGAGGCCGCCGAGGTGCCGGTGGTGATCGCCGACGACGCCTTCATGGCCGAACTCGCGGCCCAGTCGGCGGCATACGAGCCGACCATGGATGCCGACGCCATGGCGATGTACCAGTACACCTCGGGCACCACGCGCGAATTGCCCGACGCGGTCAAGCATCGCCACCGCGCCATCGTCACCGTCGCCATCGCCGCGCTCTTCGCCACCGGTGTCAGGCCGGGCGACCGCTTCATGTGTCCGTCGTCGCCGGCCTGGGGCCACGGGCTCTGGCACGGTACGCTGGCGCCGCTCGCGCTCGGCGTCACCATCGCCGCCTACGCCGGCCAGTTCAGGCCGGAGCGCCTTGTCCGTGCGATCGAGGATTTTGGCATCACCAATCTTTCGGCGGCGGCGACGCACTACCGCATGATGCGCAATTCCGGCGCCCTCGACGGCCGCCGCATCCTGCTCGACAAGCTCACCTTCACCGGCGAGGCCATGGACGGCGCCACCGCCGAGTGGGTCCGCGACACCTTCGGCCAGTACGCGCGCAGCTTCTATGGCTCCACCGAGGTCGGCGTCGTCCTCGCCGGCTATCCGGGCGCGGCCGATTTCGAGTTCAAGCCGGGCTCGCTCGGCAAGCCGGTGCCCGGCGTCGAGGTCGCGGTGCTGAATGCCGACGGCCAACCGGCCGCGACCGACGAGGTCGGCGAAATTCATGTCCGGCGTCGCGACGGCTGGTTCCCGATCAAGGACCTAGGCCACGTCGATGCAGACGGTCATTTCTTCCACGACGGCCGCGCCGACGACGTCATCATCTCGGCCGGCTGGACGATGAGCGCGCAGGAGATTGAGGACACCATCCTGATCCACCCCGACGTCAAGGAAGTGGCGGTGATCGCCGTTCCCGACGCGACGCGCGGCCAGGTCGCCAAGGCCTACGTGGTCTCGGAGCGCGCCGGCGACGACGCCTTCGTCACCGAAATCCAGGACCAGGCCAAGAGCCGCCTGGCGCGCCACGAATATCCACGCCAGGTGGCGTTCGCCGCCAGCCTGCCGAAGACGCCGGCCGGCAAGATCAACCGAAAGGCGCTCCGCGACGCGGAAGCGCGAACCGCAGCCAATACATGAAGCCAGGAGGAACCGAACACATGGACAACGCCATGGACAACACTCCGGGAAATTTTCCGGTCATCACCGAACGCGGGCTCGACGAACTGCGCCAGCGTATCGGCGTCAAGATCGCGAACGAGATCGAACCCTGGTGCCATGAGGCGACGCGCGACAACATTCGCCATTACGCCCACGGCATCGGCGACGACAACCCGCTGTGGTGCGATCCGGCCTACGCCGCCAAGACCGCGCACGGCGGCATCGTCGCGCTGCCGTCATTCCTGTTCGCGTGTTCGCGCATCATCTCGGGCTACGTCGGCGGGCTGCCCGGCGTGCACGCCATGTGGGCCGGCGCCGACTGGACCTGGCACAAATGGGTCAAGCGCGGCGACGAGATCAGGACCGAGTCGTACTTGAAGGACCTGATCCAGCATGACACCCGGTTCTCCGGCCGCGCCGTCCAGCAGATCTATCATATCGACTTCTACAACCAGTCGGGCGACCACCTGGCCGGGGCCGACTCGTGGTGCTTCCGCACCGAACGCGACACGGCGCGCGAACTCGGCACCAAGTACAAGGAACTCAAGGCCAAGCCGGCCGAGCGCTACACCGACGAGCAGCTCCGCGAAGTGTTCCGCCATTATGCCGAGGAGAAAGTGCAGGGCGCCGAGACGCGCTACTTCGAGGACGTCGCCCTAGGCGACGCGCTGCCGACCATGGTCAAGGGGCCGATGACGGTGACCGGCTTCATCGCCTACGCGCAGGGCTGGGGCGGGCTCTACATCCGCGCCAACAAGCTCAACTGGAAACAGATCCACGCCCATCCCGGCCTCGGCATCCCGAACCGCTTCAATATCCCCGACTGCCCCGAGCGCGTGCATTGGGAGCAGGAGATGGCGTTGGCGGTCGGCGCGCCGGGCGCCTACGACTACGGCCCCGAGCGTTGCTCATGGCTGACCCACCACATGACCAACTGGATGGGCGACGACGGTTTCCTGGTGCGGGCGCATTCCAAGATCCGCCGCCACAACCCGGAAGGCGACGTGCTGTTCATCGATGCCAAGGTGACGGGGCTGCGCGATGGCGGCGACGGTTTCGGCCTCGTCGACATCGAGCAGGAAGCCAAGAACCAGGGCGGCGAGCTTTCGATCGTCGGAGGCGGCACCGTGCGCCTGCCGAAGCGGGCAAAATGAGCGCGGGCGGGGGGAACAAGGGGCCGCTCGCCGGCATCCGGGTGCTCGAGTTCGGCCAGGTCCTAGCGGCACCCTATGCCGGCATGATGCTCGCCGACCAGGGCGCAGAGGTGATCAAGGTCGAGCCGCCGGCGGGCGAGCCGTCGCGCGGCTATAGGCCGCCCGACGCCGGCGGCCACTCGCCCTACTTCCTCTCCGTCAACCGCAACAAGCTCGGCTTCGCCGTCGACCTGAAAAGCGACGGCGGCCGCCAGGCGGTGCTCGACCTCGCCGCCAAATCCGACGTGGTGATCGAGAACTTCCGCGCTGGCGTCATGGAACGCCTCGGCCTCGGCTACGACACCATGAACGCGCCCAACCGCGGCAACGTGTTCTGCACGGTCACGGGTTACGGCCGGTCGGGCGCCTTCGCCGACCGCGCCGGCTACGACCCCATCGCCCAGGCCGAGTCGGGCCTGATGGCGCTCTGTGGCGAGAGGGACGGCCCGCCGACCCGCACCGGCACGTCGCTGGTCGACATGGCGACCGGCATGTTCGCCGCCCAGGCGATCACCGCCGCGCTCTATGCCCGCAATGCCTCGGGCGAGGGCCAGGTCGTCGAGGTCAGCCTGTTCGGCACGGCGCTCAACATGCTGGTCAATTTCGCCGGCCAGTCGCTGATCTGCGGCGACGACCCGAGACGCTTCGGCTCCGGCAGCCAGGCGGCCCAGCCGTCGGGCGTCTACCGCTCCAAGGACGGCGAGTTCATGCTCACCATCGGCTCCGACGCTATGTACCGGCGCTTCTGCGCCGACGTACTCGGGCGCCCCGACCTGGGCACCGATCCGCGTTTCGCCACCAACGCCGACCGGCTTCGCAACAAGGACGCCATGGACGCCGCGTTCGCGCCGATCTTCGCCGGCTTCGAGAACACCGACGTCATCGGCCGCATGCGCGCCGCCGCGATTCCGTGCGGCGAAATCCTCGGCGTTCGCGATGCGCTCGCATCGCCGATGACCGAAGAACTCGGCCTCATCGGTATGGCCCGCCACGCCGAACTGGGCGAGCTCAAGACGCTGCTGCCGGGCTATTCGCTCTCGGGCACGCCGCTCGGCGAGCCGTTCGCCGCGCCGCTGATCGGCGAGCACAGCCGCGACGTACTCGGCCGCATCGCCGGCTATGACGCGGCCCGCATCGAGACGTTGATCGCCGAGAGCGCCGTCGTCGCCGCCTGAGCGGACTTCCGCTCAAGGTTTTTTGATTGTTTCAGGCCGGGCCCGCCCGCTAGGTTGACCGTGCTTCGAAAAACCGGTCGGGGAGGGCCAAGCCATGAGCATCAAGGACGTCAAGGCGCTGACATTCGATACCGGCGGCACCATCCTCGATTGGCATTCCGGTTTCCGCGATGCGCTCGCGGCGCTGGGCAAGGAACTGGGCGAAGAACGCGACTGGCCCAAGCTCGCCAACGACATCCGCCGCGGCGCCTTGAAGCGCATGCTGAACCTCGGCGAACACGAACCGCCGGCCTACAATTTCGACGGCGCGCATCGTGCCTCGCTCGACGAGGTGCTGGCCGCAAATGGCATGGACGCCGCCTCCGACGCACAACGCCACGCCATCGCCTGGGACCGGGCGCACGGCTTCAAGTGCTGGCCCGATTTTCCCGCCGTGCTGCCCAAGCTCCGGGCCAAGTACATCTGCGCGTCGTTCACCATCCTGAGCTTCCGCATCATCATCGACACCGCCAAGGCCAACGGCCTTTCCTGGGACGCGGTGATCTCGTGCGAGGCCATCGGCAAGTACAAGATCCTGCCCGAGGCCTACCGGACCGCGGCGCGCTTCCTGCAGTTGAAGCCCGAGCAGTGCCTGATGGTCGCCTGCCACAACTTCGACCTCGATGCCGCCAAGGCGGTCGGCTTCAAGACCGCATTCGTGCGCCGTCCGCTCGAATGGGGGCCGGACGGTCCGCCCGATCCGACGCCGAACCCGATCCACGACATCGTAGTCGACGACTTCCCGGCGCTGGCCCGCGTGCTCGGCGCCGACGCCTGAGGAGCGGACGGCGATGAGTCTCGCGGTCGTGGGTGCCTGTATCGGACGCACCGGCACCAATTCGCTGAAGCTAGCGCTGGAACGCCTCGGTTTCGGCCCTTGCCACCACATGTTCGAGGTCGCTTCCAACCCCGACCAGTTGCCCTATTGGGAGGCGCTGGCACGCGGCGAGAGCGTTGACTGGCGTGAGGTCTTCGCCGGCTACAAGGCCTGCGTCGACTGGCCGTCCGCCAGGTTCTGGCGCGAGATCTGGGAGGTCTTTCCGGATGCCCCGGTGATCCTGACGCTGCGCGATCCGGAGAGCTGGTTCGCCAGCGTGCAGAAGACCATCTTGCCGTCGATGCGAAGCCAAGTCGACATGGAGGACGGCCCGCAGCGCCGGCGCTCGGCCATGGCACACGCGTTGATCGCAGAGCAGACCTTTGCCGGCCGCATGGACGATTTCGACCACGCCACGGGCGTTTACCGCAATTACGTCGAGGACGTGCGCCGCACGGTGCCGGCCGGCCGCCTGCTCGAATTCGACGTCAAACAGGGTTGGGAGCCGCTTTGCGCGTTCTTGGGCGTCGCCGTGCCGGAAGAGCCGTTTCCGCTGACCAACACCACCGAACAGTTCCGCAACCGCCGCGGCCTCGACTGAGGCCGGCGCGAACCCACCGCCTCGGGAGATCGCAACCGCGATGCTCAAGCTCGCCGCCGTATTCGTCGCCGTGTTCGTCGCCGAACTGGGCGACAAGACGCAACTCGCCGTACTGCTGTTTTCGAGCGGCAAGGAGGTCAGCCCGTTCATGGTGTTCCTGGCGGCCTCGGCGGCGCTGGTGCTGTCGACCGGCCTCGCCGTGCTGGTCGGCACGTAGGGCGCGCGCTACCTGGAAATACTTCCGCTCAAGTTGATCGCCGGTTCGGGCTTCATCGCCATCGGTATCTGGACGCTCGCCGAGCACTTCCGCGCCGGGGCCTGAGCCGAAGCCATATTGACCGTGTCCAGGCGCCGGCCCTAGGATCGCACCGGCCCGCCGTAACCGAACGGCGGGCGTGTGACATCCATGCGAACCCGACCGTTCTACCCGTTGCGGGGTGTTCGAACGGCCGCCCTAGCGGCGGCGCTGTTCGCGCTCGCCGGCTGCGTCACTACCACGGCCGGCGGCGGCATGCGGGTCGAATTCGACAATGCCCGCGTCTCGCCCAGCGACGGTCCGCCGCAAAGGCTTTCCGCCGTGCTGGCGCGTCCCGACGGCAACCAACGCCACCCGGCGGTCTGCTGCTGCATCATTGCGGCGGGCTCTCGGCCAACGTCGCGGAAGAGTGGCCGGCCTACCTGAAGGCGCAAGGCTACGTGGCGCTCGCCGTCGACGCCTTCGGTTCGCGCGGCTATGGCATTTGTCCGAACGGCATGGACAAGGATTCCGCCGCCTTCGTGCGCGACGCTTACGGCGCGCTCGATTAGCTGGCGGCGCAACCGTTCGTCGACAAGGACCGCATCGCGGTGCTCGGCTTCTCGCACGGCGCCATCGCCATCAATTCGATGATCGTGCGCTGGCGATTGCGCGCCAAGCAGGGCAACGACTTCAAGGCGGCGGTGGCGCTCTATGGCCATTGCCGCGATGTCGGGCTCTATCCGGAAGGCTCGATCCCGCTGTTGGAGATCGTCGGCGAGAAGGACCGCTCGTTCGCGCAGAGCTGCAAGGATGCGGGGGCGTCGACGCGTGGCCGCATCGAGGTCCATATCCTGCCGGGCGCCCACCACGCCTTCGACAACGCCGAATTCAGCGGGCGCAGCGATCCCTACGGCCACGATATGTACTACAGCCGCGAGGCGACCGAGCGCGCGCGCCGACTGGTCGGTGAATTCCTGGCGCGGCGGCTGAAGGCGTCTTAGGCCGCCATCACGGCGCGGACACGGTCCAGCGTCGGGTGCTCGTCGTTGAGCAGCAGGGTGGCGGCGTAGCTTTCCGCCTCCGCGTCGTCGAGGCTCATCGGATCGTGCGGGCGCAGTTTGTGATCCATGACAAGTCGCGACAGCAACAGCCGGCGCGCGTCGCCGGAACACTCGCCCATCATCACGCCCTCGCGCGCCAACAGCACGGCGGTCATGACGTGATAGAGCGCGTTCGACGCCTGGCGCGAGAACTGCTCGCGTTCGTCGGTCTCGGCGACGGCGCCGGCGAAGCGCACGGCGCGCTCAATCATCGCCGAAAGCTCGCCCCGGTACTGGCCGGGCACGCCGTCGGCGGCTTCGACGGCGTTCTTGAGTTCCTGGCCCAATGCCTCGTGCGCCTGCGACTTCCGGATCGCGCGCTTGGTGACATCGAGCGCGACGATCGACGACGTGCCTTCCCAGACCACGCCGAGATGCGCGTCTCGCACTAGGCGTGCGTTGACCCATTCCTCGATGTAGCCGTTGCCGCCGCGCGCCTCCAAGGCGGCCGTCGCGACCTTGACGTTGTCGCGGGACATGCGGCCCTTCAGGAGCGGCGTGATGATGCGGAGCGCGCGCTGGGCGGCGTCGTCGCCGCCGTCGGCGCGTTCCATGATCGAGGCGGTGAACATGAAGGCCGACAACGCCTGCTCGGTCGGCACCATGGTCTTCATGATCTGGCGGCGCATCAGCGGATGATTGACCAGGCGTTCGCCGAAAGTGAAGCGGTTGCGGGCGACCGCCATGGTCTCGTTGAGGCAACGGCGCATCATCGCCGCCGCGCGCACGCCGTGCGAAAGCCGGCTCAGGTTGACCATGTCGAGCATGTGCTTGAGGCCCATGTTCTGCTGGCCGAGCAGGTATGCCTCGGCGCCCTCGAAGGTGACCTCGCCCGACGCCATGGATTTGGAGCCGAGCTTGGGCTTGAGGCGGACAATGCGGTAGCCGTTGCGCGAACCGTCCTCGCGCGTGCGCGGCACGGCGAAGAGCGATAGGCCGCGGCTGCCGCCCTCGGCGCCCTCGGGGCGGGCGAGCAGCATGATCAGCCCACCGTCGGTGGTCGAGCAGAACCACTTGTTGCCGTAGATGCGCCACGTGTCGCCGTCGAGCCTGGCCTCGACCTCGATGTTGCCGACGTCGGAGCCGCCCGACTGCTCGGTCATGAACTGGGCGCCGGTGACCATGTCGGCGTACTTGTCGGCCGTCATGCGCGGGAAGTAGCGCGCGCGGATGTCGGG
>JAYNJY010000120.1:0-9198 GCA_038110665.1 Rhodospirillaceae bacterium
TCGGGCGCCTTCTTTTTTTCCTTCTTGTCGCCGTCGGCGCCCTGCGGAATCACGCTGGCGCCCTGGAACAGGCGGAGCTGGCCGTCGGTGACCACCGTCTCGCCGGGCTTCAGGCCCTTGGAGACGACGACCTCGGCGTTTTCCTCGAGGCCGATGGCGACGGGACGCAGGTGGATCTTCTTCTTGTCGTCGACGACCCAGACGAAATGGCCGGTCTGGTTGATCTGCACGGCGCGGGCCGGCACCACCACGGCGCCGACCAGTGTCGTCATCAGGACGCGGGCGCGGGCGAACTGGCCCGGCACCAGGGTCTCGTCGGCGTTCTCGAAGATGCCCTGCAGCTCGATCGTGCCGGTGGCGATGTCGACCTCGTTGTTGATGAAGAACAGTTTGCCGGTGACCGTCTTGTTCAACGCCTGGGTGGTGACCTCGACCGTCAGCGTCTCGGCGCCGGCCGTCATCTTCTGGCGCAGCGAGTCGAGATGGCGTTCGGGCAGGTTGAACGAAACGTAGACCGGCTTGATCTCGGTGATCACCAGCATCGGCTGGGTGTCGTTCGCCTTCACGATGTTGCCGACCGAGATCAGGATGTTGCCGACGCGGCCGTCGATCGGCGAGCGGATCGTGGCGTAGTCCAGGTTCAGGCGTGCGAACTCGACCGCGGCCTCGGAGGCGCGCACGGCGGCACGGGTGGTGTCGACCAGGGTTTCCGCGTCGTCGCGCCGGGTCTGCGGCGAATAGCCCTGGGAAGACAGGATCTTGAGGCGGTTGAAGTCGGAAATGGCCTTCTTGTGGTTGACCGCGTCGCGCGCCAGGTTGGCCTCGGCCTCCTTGAGCTTGGCCGTCAGCGGCCGGGCGTCGAGCTTGAACAGCACGTCGCCCTTCTTCACGGTCTGGCCTTCGCGCACCAGCGCCTCGACGAGCTGGCCCTCGATGCGGGACTTCACCGCCACCGTGGAGCGCGCCTTGACCACGCCGACGCCTTCCAGCCGTACCGGCACATCGCGCGTGCCGGCCTGGGCGACCCGCACGGAAACCGCGCGCACCGCGCGGCCGGCCTTGCCGGTGGCGACCTTCTTGACGTTGGCGCCGGCCGGCTTGGCGAGGCCGAGCTTCTGGGCGAGCCAATCACGGATTTCCGGTTGCGAATAGGCGGCACCGCCACCGACCACGGCGATGATGGCGAAAATGAAGAAACGTCTGGCCATTAGTCAGGTCCCTCAACCAATCCGGCCCGCACACACACACGTATTCCCGCGCCGCTCGCCACCGACCGCCATAAAAAACGCGGCGAACCTGCGCCACGGAACGCAATTTTCAGAAAGGGCCTAAAGTATCAGTGACACATTAACGGATTTCCGAAATTAGAGCGAGTGGAGATTGCACGCCCGGCGGGCGGGTCACGAAGTTGTGTTGTTCCGCCTGTGCCGGCGAGGCTATGAATAGTTCTAGTCGACCGATTGAAATGCATCGGGCCGCACCAAGATAGAGAAGGGGACGCAGAGCATTCGGGGGAAGGGCGATGTAGACCAAGCTCGATTGCAGTCGTGACTTGAAGATCGCCTTGATGCATATCGACCAGCATCAGGAAAAACTCGCGTTGACGCTCCTGACCGCATGGTAGGGGTGCCACAAAACGCACCCAAACTGTCCCTTCCGCGGCGAGGACTGCGCGGTCCTGGACGTGATCGTGGGCTTTCTCGCGACCCTCAAGGCGGCCGACTAACCGTTCTTCGCCAGATCGCGTTCGCGCGGCTGCCGGCCGTCGCGTCGCCGGCGCTATCGCGGCGTCGGCGCGTTGAGCGCCAGGAAACCCCGGATGTGGCGCAGCGCCAGCGCGATCTTGCGGTCGTTCTCCTTCCACGGATACAGGCTGACCTGGGCGTTCGGCGCCAGCAGCGCGGATTCCATCGCCGTGGAATAAGGATGCGCCGGGATGTCGTCGGGCAGGATCAGCACCGGGGTCTGGCAGTTGCGTACGAAGTCGCGGTCGACCGTGAGCACAAAGTCGGCGCGCTTGGTGTACATGTTGCGCAGGAACTCGGAACACATCTCCATGCTGACCTCGGGCCGGCGCTTGACGAAGTCCGGCGCCCAGCCGGCGATGTTGTTGTTGTAATAGATGTCCGGATGGCTCGAGGTGTAGCCGCTCGGGTGCGTCAGCACCGCCGCGACGACGCGTTCGCCGGCGCGCTTCAGCAGGTTCCAGATCATCGGCCCGCCGATGCAGAAGCCGAGCACCAGGAACCTGTCGATGCCGAGGTGGTCCATCAGCGCCAACTGGTCGTCGGTGAAGCCGTCCCAGGTGCGCTTGATCTCGAGCGGGCCCTCGCTGCCGCCGCCCTTGGCGTTGCGCAGGTCGAGCGCGATCACGCGGTAGCCGTCGCTGAGCGCGTCGAGCGGGTTGAAGGCGTGGGTCGCGAGCCCGGCGATGGTCGCGTTCAGGCCGCCGCCCGGAATCACCAGCAGCGGAAAGCCGCTGCCCCGTTCCTCGTATTGAGTCTTGACCGGGCCGTTTTCGAAAATCGGCATGTTCGACCCTCCCTGGCGTGACGCCTGGTCGTTACGACCGGCTCAGTTCATGCGGCTGCATCGGCTGGCGCGAGGTCGGTACGCAGACCTCCTCGGTCAGCGCGCCCAGCGCCCGGCAGATTTTCTGCCGCTCGCCGAGGAGGTGGTTGAACTGCGCGTCGCAGCCGGAAATCGGCGACGGGTAGGCGGCGATCTCGGCGTTCAACAGCTTTTGCGCCATCAGCAGTTCCCGATGGGCGGCCTCGAAGTGCTTCTGGAAATCGTACACGAGCGTCTCCTCTCTCAAGGGCGGACATCATGGCCGGCCGCAAGGCTACCACCGGGGATTCGTAGCAGCAATGGTCGCAAGCGGGCATCGAAAACACTTCGATATTTATCGAAGCATGTAACTGGAATCGGATGATATCCTCCTCGTCTGTCATGGAAGGACTTTTCGAGATGGAGCATGCACCCCTTGCCTTTGGCGAGTTGAACGAAGGCTGCGTGGTGGCGATCGAGATCGTCGCCAAGGACGGCGAGGAAGACGCCGTCGCGAGAGCGCTGGAATCCTTGATCGCGCCGACCATGGCCGAACCGGGTATCAAGCTGTTCCTGCCGTATCGCGCGCCCGGCGATCCGAGGGCGTTCTTCATCTTCGAGCTCTACCGTGACGAACACGGCCGCACCGCGCACGAAAAGACGGATCACTTCAAGGCCTTCGCCGAGACGACGCTGCCACGCATCGCCAGCCGAAAGCTCACGCCCTATGTTCCCTATGCGGGGGGGTTTGACTCGAACCCGCGCCGCTCAACTGCGCGTCAGCGGCTTGTACTTAATGCGGTGCGGCTCGACGGCGTCGTCGCCGAGGCGGCGCTTCTTGTCTTCCTCGTAGGCCTCGAAGTTGCCCTCGAACCATTCGACGTGGCTGTCGCCCTCGAAGGCGAGGATGTGGGTGGCGAGGCGGTCGAGGAACCAGCGATCGTGGCTGATCACCACGGCGCAGCCGGCGAAGTCGTCGAGCGCGGCTTCGAGCGCGCGCAGCGTGTCGACGTCGAGGTCGTTGGTCGGTTCGTCGAGCAAAAGTACGTTGTTGCCGGCCTTGAGCATCTTGGCCAAGTGCACGCGGTTGCGCTCGCCGCCGGAGAGCTGGCCGACCTTCTTCTGCTGATCGGCGCCCTTGAAGTTGAACTGGGCGACGTAGGCGCGCGACTGCATCGAACGCTTGCCGAGCTCGATCTCGTCCAAGCCGCCGGATACTTCCTCCCACACCGTCTTGTTGTCGTCGAGCGTGTCGCGCGACTGGTCGATGTAACCCAAGCGCACCGTGTCGCCGACGCGGACGCTGCCTTCGTCAGGCTGGTCCTGGCCGGTCAGCATCCGAAACAGCGTCGTCTTGCCGGCGCCGTTCGGGCCGATCACGCCGACGATGCCGCCCGGCGGCAGCTTGAACGAAAGATGGTCGATCAGGAGCTTCTCGCCGAAGCCCTTGGTCAGGCCGTCGGCCTCGATCACCAGTTGGCCCAGGCGCGGCGCCGGCGGAATGACGATCTGGGCGGTGTCGGGCGCCTTGTCGGCGGATTTCGCCAGCAGGTCCTCATAAGCCGTGATACGCGCCTTGGATTTCGCCTGGCGCGCGCGCGGGCTTTGCCGGATCCACTCGATCTCGTGCTTGAGGGTGCGCTGGCGCGCACTTTCCTCGCGTTCCTCCTGGGCCAGGCGCTTCTGCTTCTGCTCGAGCCAAGCCGAATAGTTGCCCTCGTAGGGGATGCCGCGGCCGCGGTCGAGTTCCAGGATCCAGCCGGTGACGTTATCCAGGAAGTAGCGGTCGTGGGTGACCATCAGCACGGTGCCGTCGTAGTCGCGCAGGTGGCGTTCGAGCCAGGCGACGGATTCGGCGTCGAGATGGTTGGTCGGTTCGTCGAGCAACAGCACTTCCGGCTTCTGCAGCAGCAGCCGGCAGAGCGCGACGCGCCGGCGCTCGCCGCCGGAAAGCTTGGCGACGTCGGCATCGGCCGGCGGGCAGCGCAATGCGTCCATGGCGATCTCGATGGTGCGCTCCAGTTCCCAGCCGTCGACGGCGTCGATCTTTTCCTGCAGTTCGCCCTGTTCGGCCAGGAGCGCGTTCATCTCGTCGTCTTCGAGCGGCTCGGCGAACTTGTTGGAAATCTCGTTGAAGCGGTCGAGCAGGTCCTTCACGCCGCCGAGGCCTTCGGTGACATTCTCGCCGACGGTCTTGTTCGGGTCGAGCCTCGGTTCCTGTTCGAGATAGCCGACGCGCACGCCTTCGGCGGCCCAGCATTCGCCGCCCGAGGGCTCTTCCTTGCCCGCCATCATCTTCATCAGCGTCGACTTGCCGGCGCCGTTGACGCCGAGCACGCCGATCTTGGCGTCTGGCAGGAACGACAGGGTGACCCCCTTCAACACCTCCTTGCCGCCCGGGAAGGTCTTGGACAGGTTCTTCATGACGTAGGAGTACTGGTAGCTCGCCATAACGGGTTCCTTCGGCATAGGGGACGTGCGGGACGGTCCCGCCGCCGGTCGGGCGATCGGGCCGGCCGTCTTGTAGCGAAATCCCGCCCGGCTGGCAATCGGCGGCGCGCTGGCATGACCGGGCCGGGCATGGTTCACTGCGCCGGCCTGCACACTTAGAGAGCGCGCCGCCAGCATGCCCGTCGATCCCTGGACCCCGGAGAACCTCGTCGTCATCGCCGCCATCTTCCTGTTGGGCGGCGCGGTCAAGGGCGTGGTTGGGCTCGGCCTGCCGACGGTGACGCTGACGCTCTTGACCATCGTCTTCGGCCTCAAGGGCGCCATGGTGATGATGATCGTGCCTTCGGTCGCGACCAATGTCGTACAGGCCGTCACCGGCGGCGGGCTCGCGCGCCTGCTCCGCCGCTTGTGGCCGATGCTGGCGCTGGTCGCCATCGGCATCTGGGCCGGCACCCGTATGCTCGCCGTCGCCGACGTGCATCTGCTCGCCGGCCTGCTTGGCCTGGTCACCCTGCTCTACGGCATCGTCGGCCTAGTCTCGCCGGCGATGCCCGACCTCGCCCCCCACGAACGCTGGCTCGGCCCCGTCGCCGGCGCCGTCAACGGCGTCATCACCGGGCTGACCGGCTCCTCGGTGATGCCGGGCGTGCCCTATTTCCAATCGCTCGGCATGGCGCGCGACGAACTGATCCAGGCCATGGGGCTGTTGTTCTGCGTCTCCGCCCTGGTGCTCGGCGTCGCCATGGCCGGGGTCAAGCTGCTGCCGGCGAAACTGGGCCTGGCCTCGCTCGCCGGCCTGGCGCCGGCCTTCGCCGGCATGTGGCTCGGCCTCAAGGTCAGAGAGCGCATCTCGCAGGCCACCTTCCGCCGCATCCTGTTCGCCAGCCTGCTGGTGCTCGGCGGCTACATGACGCTGCGCGCCTTCGGCGCCGCCTAGCCTCCCTGGGATACGCCGATTGAGTGTGGCTAGAATGGCACCATGAAGGAACGGATGAAAAGAACCGGTCTCGGTGCGGTGCCGCTGCGCTCGCTCAGCGCCATCGTGCTCGATACCGAAACCACCGGGCTCGACACCGCCAAGGACCGCGTCATCCAGCTCGGCGCCGTCGCCATCGACGGCGCCGACGTGCACGGCGACGACCACTTCGACGTCTTCGTCAATCCGGGCGTGCCGATCCCGGCCGCCTCGCAGGCGATCCACGGCATCGCCGATGCCGATGTCGCCGACGCCAAGCCGGCCTCGGAAATGCTGCCGGCGCTCGACCAATGGATGGCCGGGCGGGTGATCCTCGGCTTCTCGATCGGATTCGATCTGGCGATCATCCGCGCCGAATACGCGCGCTTCGGGCAGGAGTGGGCGCCGCACCGCAGCCTCTGCGTGCGGCACCTGAGCGAGATCGTCGCGCCGAACCTGCCCAACACCGGGCTCGACACCCTGGCCGAGTGGCTCGGCGTTGAGGTCGAGGGCCGCCACAACGCGCTTGGCGACGCGCTGACCACGGCGCGGGTGTTCGCGCGCATGATTCCGATGCTCGCCGACAAGGGCATCCAGACGCTGGCCCAGGCCGAACGCGCCTGTCTCGCGCTCACGCCCAGGCGTGACGATGAGGCCCGTGCCGGCTGGCACGAGGTCGTCTCCGGCGACCGTCTCGCCACTGCCGACGTCAGCGACTACGCCCGCATCGACAGCTATCCCTTCCGCCACCGGGTGCGCGACGTCATGGCCCGGCCGCCGCTCGTCATCGCCGCCGAGACGCCGGTCGCCGAGGCGCTCAAGACCATGGTCGCGCGCAACGTCAGTTCGGTCTTCCTCGACGGCGCCGCCGGCCCGCAGGGCGGCAATGCCGGACACGGCATCTTCACCGAACGCGACGTGCTGCGCGCGCTCGACCGTGCCGGCAACGACGCGCTCGCCCAGCCGGTCGATGTTTTCGCCAAGCGGCCGCTGATCACCATCGCGGACGACGAGTTCCTCTACCGCGCCATTTCCTTGATGGCGGTGCGCGGCTTCCGCCACCTCGGCGTGGTCGACGATGCGGGCGCCCTGGTCGGTGCGCTTTCCGCGCGGGACCTGCTGAAGCAGCGCGCTGGCGATGCGGTCAACCTGGGCGAGGCCATCGACCATGCCGAAACCCCCTCGCAGCTCGGCCGCGTGTGGTCGGAGCTGACGCCGACCGTCGCCGGGCTCGCCGCCGAGGGCGTCGATGCGCGCATGATCGCCACCGTGATCTCGCGCGAGCTGCGCGCGCTCACCCGGCGTGCCTGCGAACTGGCCGAGCGCGCCATGGCAAAGGACGGCAAGGGCGGCCCGCCGGTACCCTACGCGATGATGGTGCTCGGTTCGGGCGGGCGCGGCGAGAGCCTTTTGTCGATGGACCAGGACAACGCCATCGTCTTCGCCGAGGGCGCACCCGGCGGGCCCGAGGACCAATGGTTCGCCGAGCTCGGCTCGCGCGTTGCCGACTTGCTCGACGGTGCCGGGGTGAGCTACTGCAATGGCGGCGTCATGGCCAGGAACCCGGAGTGGCGCATGGACGCGGCGCATTGGCGCGAGACCGTCGGCGGCTGGATCACCCGCTCCAAGCCAGAGGACGTGCTCAACTACGACATCTTCTTCGACATCTGCGTGGTGCACGGCGACGCCACATTGGGCGAGAACCTGCGCATTGAGGCGGTGGCGGCGGCCTCGGAGGTCAGGCCGTTCCTGCAGGCGCTGCGCTCGAACGCCTGCGACGTCAGCTCCGCCATCGGCATGTTCGGCCGCTTCAAGCTCAACGACGGCCGCCTCGACGCCAAACGCCTGGGGCTAATGCCGATCTTCTCGGCCGCGCGCATCGCCGCGATCGAACGCAAGAGCCCCGAGCGGACCACGCCGGCCAGGCTCGCGACCGCGCGCACCGACGGCAACGCCAAGGTCATCGACAATCTGATCGAGGCGCACCGCATCCTGTTGGAGGAAATGCTCGTCCAGCAGCTCCGCGACATCGCGCGCGGCATCAAGCACAGCTCCAAGGTGGCGCCGTCGGAGATGAGCGAACCCCGGCGCGAACGTCTGCGTTGGGCGCTCGAGCATGTCGACGGCGTCAGGAACGTGCTCGGCGTGCCGGCTATTTGACGGCGGCGCCGGCGAGGTTCGCGGCGAGGACGTCGGCGCGCGTCTCGTCAGCGACGAAGTGTTTCTCGAACTGCCGGCCGATCTCGATCCAGGCGAACTTGACCGAGTTCTCGACGTATTCCTTGTCGAGCGCCTTGAGGTGGTCGGCGATCGGCGCCCAGCGCATGATCGACTGCGGCGAATGCGTGAACACGTCGCGCACGTCGAGCGATCCCGACCAGTTGATGAACAGGACGCGCTGATGGAACTCGCGCTTGGCTTGCTCCGAGTCGAACTCGGCGGTGCCGGCGTCCTTGTTCTCGTCCATGCCGAAGGCGAACATGCGCTCCGCCAGCGCCCGGCGGGCGGCGTCGTCGAAACGCGGGTCGGCGAGAGCCCGGGCGGTGACGAAGATGCAGAGGTCGGAAAGGCAGGCGGCGAAATGGTGCATCTTCGCGATGTTGACGGATTGGATGATCAGCGGGTCGCGGAACATCTCGACGAATTTTGTGCCCATGCGCGCCTTGACGTAGCCGTACATGGTCTTCTGCGAGATGAAGGCGGCGCGGGTCGACGAGAATTGCTCCAGCGTGGCGAGCGAATCGATGGTGTTATTCCGCCGTCTCGGACGAATACTTCGGAATGCTTCGACAACCTGTTCCAGATAGGTCCCGATCTTGCCCATTACCAAACCAAACCTCGTATAAATTCATAAAATCAACCGACTATCTGAAATCCAAACGGGTCCAGCCGGGCTCAAACCAAGAAACCGTGGTGCGGATGACTGTTGCGCCGATAAGTTTATTGTACTAGAAAATTAATCAAGCACGACAAAAAGTAAGTGCGCGCCTACTCTATAATTAGCAGGGTTTAAACAAGGGGGTTATCCACCATGGCTGATTCCGCCGACACGACAAGACAACGTCATTGGATCAGGTCACGTAATCTTACGTACCTCGTCCTGATCATCTGGTTCGTCTTCGCATTCGTCGTTCCTTGGCATGCCAAGGCGCTCAATGCGTTTTCGTTCCTCGGGTTCCCGCTCGGCTACTACTTCCCGGTGCAGGGTTCGCTCATCATTTTCGTGTTGCTGATCTTCTTCC
>JAYNJY010000121.1:0-1228 GCA_038110665.1 Rhodospirillaceae bacterium
GCATAGAACGCTTCCATGTCGGCAAAACGCGTGGTGCGGAAATAGCGGTGGATTTCGAGGCGCACCGGCTTGCCGGCATTGGCGCCGGTGTAGACGAACCAGTAGGCCGTGAGCCCGTGCTTCTCCAGCACCGGCCGCGCGATGTCGTACTGGCAGCGCAGGTTGTCGTCGAAGGTGATGCAGAGCTCGCCTTCCGCAAGCCTGCCCGTGCGCGCGCGCTCGTGCCAGTCCCGTGCCGGCAGCAACCGCTCGCGTCCGATGAAGCCGATCATGGCGTCCAGGTCGTCGGCCGAGATGGCGCCTGGCCCGGCCGGATGCCCACCACCGTGGAAGTGGTGGAACATGACGCCGGCGGGCCGGCGGTCGTCGAGGGTCGATGCGCTCACGACACGCCTTCCAGGTGTTCGCGGATGACCGCGATCACCCGGTCCTGATCGGCATCGGTGAGGCCCGTCGAGCACGGCAGGCACATGCCGGCGCGGTAGACCGCCTCGGCGCGTTCGATGGTGAGCGCATGGCAGCCGGCGAAGGCCTTCTGACGGTGCAGCGGCTGCCAGATCGGCCGCGCCTCGACGACGCCGGCGACCAGCGCCTGGCGCAGCGGCGCGGAGCCTTCGGGGAACTTCGCGCCGTCGAGGGTGAGGATGCTCATCCACTGCGAGTTCTCGGCCCAATTGGCTTCGCCGCGCACGTCTACGCCGTCGATGTCCATGAGCGCATCCCGATAGCGGTTGGCGATGGCGCGCTTGCGCGCCAGCAACGTGTCGATGGCCTCGAACTGGCCGAGGCCGAAGGCGGCGCAGAGGTTGGGCATGCGGTAGTTGTAGCCGACCTCGCCGTGCGCGAACTCGACCTTGTCGTCGCGCGACTGCGCCGAGAGGTAGCGCAGCCTTTTCGCGATATCGTCGTCGCTGGTCAGCACCATGCCGCCGCCGCCGGTGGTGATGATCTTGTTGCCGTTGAAGCTGAGGCCGAAGAGCCGGCTCGTGGCGCCGAGCATCTTGCCCTTGTACTTCGCGCCCAAGGCCTCGGCGCCGTCCTCGACGAGTGCGAGGCCGAATTCCTCGGCGACCGCAGTGATCAGGTCAAGGTCGACCGGATGGCCGTAGAGGTGCACCGGCATCACTGCAGCAACACGCCGTCCGGTGGCGCGGTTGACCAGTGCATCGCCCCGGCGTTCGCAGCCCGACGCGAGAAAATCGCGCAGTTGGTCGGGGTCGAGCCCCAG
>JAYNJY010000121.1:1238-2047 GCA_038110665.1 Rhodospirillaceae bacterium
CGTGGTTTCCGAATCGGCGAAAACCGGGAACGCGCCGCAATGGCGCACCGCGTTGGCGGACGCCGCGAAGGTCAGCGCCGGCACCACGACCTCGTCGTCGACGCCGACGCCGGCACACACCAGCGCCAGGTGCAGTGCCGCCGTGCCGCTGTTGACGGCAACCGCGTGGCGCGCGCCGGCGAAAGCGGCGACGCGTTTCTCGAATTCGCCGATCTGCGGGCCGACGGCGATCCAGCCGTCGGCGATGGCCTGGGCGACGTAGTCGGCTTCCTTGCCGATCAGTTCCGGAATGCAGTTGGGGATCACGTGGGGTTACGCCTCGAATGCGATGTCGTGGAATGTCTTCATGATCAATTGCTGGCCGAGCTCGACCGATGCCAGCCTTTCGACGATGACCCGGGCGGCATGGCCGTCGCCGTAGATGTTGCCGGCGCCCTTGATCTGGGCGCGGAACTGGGGCGACGTCGCCGTGGCGATGGCGGCGCCGATGGCGGCTTGGTCGGGTCGTGCATGGATGACGTTCGGCCCGGCCAGGCGGCCACGCTGGCGGTCGCCGATGTTGACCACCGGGAGCGCGAACGAAGCGGCCTCGATGATGCCGCTCGACGAATTGCCGACCAGCGCCAGCGCGTGGTCCAGCATGCTGTAGTAACCGACGCGGCCGAAGTTGGGCACCATGCGCGCGTTGCCGTGAGTGTCGACGTAGGCCTCGATGCGGGCGCGTATTTTCTTGCCCGCCGTATCGGCGTTGGGCAGCGTGAAGATGCAGGGATGCGCACAAGCCGCGAGCGCGGCGAGCAGTGCATCGG
>JAYNJY010000121.1:2057-8040 GCA_038110665.1 Rhodospirillaceae bacterium
GGCTCATCTTGGTGATCGAATGGCGGTAGGCGTCGTCGATGGCGCCCTCGCTCAACTCGCCGCCGTGGATGTGCGCGACCGGGATGGCGAAGGGCGTCGCCGCCAGGGTCGCGGCGACCATCTCGAAACGGTCGCCCATGATGACCAGGATGTCGGGGCGAAAGCGTTCGAACAACTTGGCGAAACCGTCTAGTCCGCGCCCCATGGAACCGGCGATGCCGGCGGGCGTGTCGGCGTCGATCCCCATGTCGACGCGCGCGAACACCTCGAAGCCATCGGCGACGATTTCATCCACCGTGTGGCCGTACTCGGGCGACAAGTGCATGCCGGTGACGATGAGCCGGAGTTGCAGGTCCAGCGCGGCCTCGATCGCATCGAGCACCGGCCGTAAGATGCTGTAGTCGGAGCGCGCGACGCTGACGACAGCGATTTCCCTCAAGCTAAATCCTCGGGCGCGATCAGCGCATGGCGGGCAATGGCGCGCGTCGCGCGCTTGCCGACGACATCGCCGAGCCGGGCCGGCGCCATGCCGGTGCCCGGCCGCATAATGGCGAGATCGGCGCGCGCAATCGTCTTACCTGCTTCGATGGCGCGGGCGGCGACAATGCTTTTCCGCGCCACGTCGGCGGTGTTGCGTTCGCTGGCGCGCGGGCGCTTGTCGCCGTCGCCGAGCGCGGCGGCGACGGTGGCGATGCCTTGCACCATGGCTGCCAGTTCGTCTGGGTTTAGCGAGGCGCGGTGGTCGGGGCCGGGTAGCGCGCGGTCGAGGGTGAAGTGCTTCTCGATGACGCGCGCGCCGAGCGCGGTGGCGGCGAGCGTCACGGTGATGCCTTCGGTGTGGTCGGAGAAGCCGACCGGATAGCCAAAGGCGTCGCTGAGCGTCGCCATGGCGCGCAAATTGACCTCGGCCGGGTCGGCCGGGTATTGGCTCAGGCAGTGCAGGATGACGGTCTCGCGGTTGCCGGCGGCCTCGATCTCGGCGAGCGCCAGCTTGACCTCTTCCATCGTCGACATGCCCGTCGACAGGATCATCGGCCGGCCCATGGCGGCGACATGGGCGATCAGCGGCAGGTTGGTGATTTCGCCGGACGGCAGCTTGAACGCCGGCACGCCGATGGCATTGAGGAAATCGGCGCTGGCCGCCTCGAACGGCGTCGACAGGAAGACGATGCCGCTGGCGTCGCAGTGCTTTTGCAGCGCACGGAAGTCGTCGTGCGATAGTTCGAGCGCGCGCAGCATCTCGAGTTGGCTTTTCGCATCGGGCGCGTTGGCATCCTGGTAGGCGGCCTTGGGCGCCGCCTCGGTGACCAGCGCCTCGGCATCGAAGGTCTGGAACTTGACCGCGCTGGCGCCGGCGGCGACGGCGGCATCAACCAGGCGGTGCGCCAGCGCGACGTCGCCGTTGTGGTTGACGCCGGCCTCGGCGATGACGAAGACCGGATCGGTCGCGCCGCAGAAGCGCCGGCCGGCGATCTCGAACGAAACGCTCACGCCCGCTTCGCCTCGATAATGCGGGCGAGGTCGACCTGCCAGGGGTCGTCGATGTTGATCGAGTCCGCGAAATCCATGATGTAACCGCGCTTGTCCGTCACCATGATCGGATCGGCGTGATCGAGGCGCGCGCGCGGCAGCACGTAGACCAATCCATTGGGCTGGTAGACGGTCGCCGCGTCCTGGCGGCGCGACACCTTCGGCCCGCCTTCGATCAGCGGCTTCATGCGACCATTGCTTTCACGCAGCATCATCCATTGCGGCGGGTAGTCGACCTCACGGATGGAGAGCGCCGCCTCGGCGCCTTCGTCGAGGACGAGCGCGATGGTGGCGTCGATGTGGGCGCCGGTGCGGAACGGCGTCGTCGGTTGCAGCACGACGAGATAGTCCGTGCTCCAGCCTTCATTTTCTTCCAACCAATTGACGGCGTGGCGCATGACGTCCCAGGTGCCGGCGGTGTCGGTGGCAAGCTCGGCCGGGCGCAGGAACGGTGCCTCGGCGCCGGCCTTGAGCGCAATGTCGCGGTAGCCGGCGTCCTCGGTGGTGAACAACACGCGGCTGAGGCGTTCGCTCTCCAGGGCCGAGGCGACGGCGCGTTCGATCAAGGAGCGGCCGCCGATCTCGATCAGGTTCTTGCCGGGAACCCCCTTCGAGCCGGCTCGGGCCGGAATGACGCCGAGAATATTCAACTGGGGATATTGGGTCGGGCCAAGTTCCCGTCCCGCTCCGTTCCGTTCCAGCCTTAGGCCAGCTTCACCACCTGGCCGGTCTGCGACGACTTCAGCGCGGCGACCAGCACGTCGAGCGTCTTGCGGCCGTCGGCGAGGTCAGTGCGCGGCGCTTTGCCGCTGCGCACGCAGTCGATGAAGTGTTCGGTCTGGCGGTCGTAGCAGGTGACGAAGTTGCCGGGGCCGAAGTCCTCGGTGGTCCACTCCTTGGTGGCGGCGTCGTAGATGTCGATCTTCGACGTGATGCGGTCCCACAGGATGGTGCCGTCGGCGCCGATCAGTTCGACGTCGATGCGCGGCGCGCGGCCGAGCAGGTCGAAGTGCGCCTCGCCGACGACGCCGTTCTTGAACCGGAGCGTCATGATGGTGAGGTCGTCGGCGTCGATCTCCAGGTCGCTGACCTTGTCGACCAGGGCGTAGACGCTGGCGACGTCGCCGAACAGCCAGCGCAGCAGGTCGACGCCGTGGCTTTCGTCGAGGCGCGCGCCGCCGCCCTGCTCGAGCTTGGCCATGTAGAAGGTGCGGTAGTCCTCCCACGGATGCCAGTCGGGCAGGTACGAGCTGATCTTGAGGCGCGCCGAGAGGATGCGGCCGATGCGGCCCTCGTCGACCAGTGCCTTGAGGCGTTCGGCGGAGGGCGCGAAGCGGTAGCAGTACGCCGTGTAGGCGATCAGGCCCTTCTCCTTGACCACGGCGCTGACCGCGTCGAGGCCGTCCTGCACGTCGGCGACCGGCTTCTCGATCAGGATGTGGCAGCCGGCCTTGACGGCGGCCAGCGCGATCGGCGTGTGATAGGCGGTCGGCGTGGTGATCAGGACGGTGTCGTACTTGTGCGCCTTCAGCATGGCGGCGTAGTCGGTGCCGAGATCGGTGAGGCCGATCTCCGCCTTCGCCTGATCGAGGCGGTCCTGACGCAGGTCGGCGCCGCCGACGTGCTCGACGCCGCAGGATTTCAAGACTCTGGCATGGCGGCGTCCGATGGAGCCCATGCCGACGATCAAGGCTGATTTCATGGTCGTACCCTTTTGTGCTTCGGTGGTTTGATCTGGGATTGAGAAGAGACGCGGGCGCCGTTCAGGCGCCGTTTTCGTTGTGATAGGCGTCGGCCTTGTCGAGGTCCGCCGGCTGGCCGACGTCGGTCCAGTATTCGTGGATCGGGAAGACGCCAATCTGCATGTCGGCCTGGCGCGCCCGGTTGAGCAGTTCCGGCATGTCCATGGCCTGGCCCGGCGGCACCAGCCGCTGCGCCTCGGCGCTCAGCATGTAGATGCCGGCGGCGACGAAGTTGCGCAGCGTCGGCTTTTCGTCGACGCCCTGGAAATATCCCTCGTCGTTGAACCTGAGCACGCCGAAGGGAATGTGGGTGGTATAGGTCGCGGCGGCGATGGTGACGTCGAAGCCGCCCGATTCGTGGAAGTTGGCGAGGTTGGCGAAATCCAGGCTGGTGATGACGTCGCCGTTGACCAAAAGCAAGGTGCCGCTGCCGGCATTGGGCAGCAGCGTGATCGCGCCGGCGGTACCGAGCGGTTCGTTCTCGTGCACGAACACGACGGCCGACTTGTTGCTGCGCCCGGCGATGAACGCCTCGATGCGGTCGGCCAGGTAATGCACCGAAATGTGGATGCGCGGCGTGCCCAGCACCTCGAGCCGAGAGAGGATGTGCTCGAGGATGGGTTTGCCGCCGACCGGCAACAGCGGTTTCGGCGTGTTGTCCGTACGCTCCTTCAGGCGGCGGCCGAAGCCGCCGGCCATGACCAGCACCTCGGTCGCGGCGCGTGCCGGCTGTGCCACCAGCAGCGAGACCAGCCGGCCCTCGGCGTCGGTGATCGGCAATGCCGGCGACGCCGCCGGCACGCCGGCCAACAGCCGGGCGTTGTCTTCGTCGCGGCCTTCGCGGCCGACCACGGGGGTCGATTTCATCACCTCGGCGGCCGGCGCCGTCAGCGGCAGATCCTTGAGCAGCGCGCGCCGGGCGTCGCCGTCGGTGATGGTGCCGAGCACCCGGCGCTCGCCGTCGACGACGATCAGCGTGGCGTTCGGCATCTCGCCGAGCTTCTCGAGCACCTGGCGCAGCGGCGTATCGGGGCCGCAGGTCAGTCGGGCGGGATCAACGGCGCGCAACGGGAGTGCCTCTTTCGTGGGTGCATGGCGCCGGCGCGGCCGCGCGCGGCGGAATGCCGGTGATGATTAACGGTTCCGGGCATGCCGGTTCAAGCAAATCCTCGCCGCCCGCCGCCTTGCGGCCGGTGCTATGGACACCCATGAGGGCAGCGGATATATAGCACCGGAACGCGCCGTCCCCGTCGCGGGCCGAGTGAGATCGAAAGCGGGCGCCTTGCACGAAATGATTTCCAACCTCGAAGACGTCAAGCGGGCCGTGGCCGCGGCGCCCGGGCGTCCGGTGGTCTGCGTCCAGGGACTGGGTTTCGTCGGCGCCGCCATGGCCGCCGCCGTCGCCATGGCCAGAGAGGCCGACGGCAGCCCCAGCTTCACGGTCATCGGCGTCGATCTGCCGATGGGCCGCGGCGCCGAGCGCATTGCCGCGCTCAATCAAGGCCGCTTTCCCTTCGCCACCACCGACCGTGCACTTTGCGACGCCGTTGCCGCCGGCCACGCGGCGGGCAACCTGATCGCCGTCGGAGAGGCCGAGGCGTTCCGCCTCGCCGACGTCGCCATCGTCGACGTCGACCTCGATGTCGGCGACGCCGGTGGCGCGCCGGAGGTCGATTTCAGCCGTTTCCGCGCCGCCATCAACACGCTGGGCACGCACCTGAAGACGGGGGCGCTGGTCATCGTCGAGACCACCGTGCCACCCGGCACCTGCGAGCGGATCGTCGTGCCGGAACTGGCGGCGGCGCTGCTGTCGCGCGGCGAGGACGCCGACGCCATCGGAGTCGCGCATTCCTACGAGCGCGTCATGCCGGGACCCGATTATCTTCTGGCGTGTCTACGCCGGCCACACGCCCGACGCGGCGGATCGCTGCGAGGCCTTCCTGCGCAAGGTCGTCAACACCGAGGCCTATCCCATCACCCGGCTGCATTCGACCACCGCGTCGGAAATGGCGAAGATCCTGGAGAACAGTTTCCGCGCCGCCAACATCGCCTTCGCCGACGAATGGGGGCGTTATGCCGAGGCGGTCGGCGTCGATCTGTTCCAGGTACTCGACGCCATCCGCATGCGCCCGACCCACAACAACATCCGCCAGCCCGGCTTCGGCGTCGGCGGCTACTGCCTGACCAAGGACCCGTTGTTCGCGGCGGCCTCGGCGGGACAGATTTTCGACCGCGCCGGCCTCGACTTTCCGTTCTGCCGCCTCACGGTGGAGACCAACCGGGAGATGCCGCTGCGCAATCTCGCGCGCCTGCGCGCGCTGCTCGGCGGCTCGCTGGCGCAAAAGCGCATCCTCATGCTCGGTGTCGCCTACCGCTCCGAGGTCGACGACACGCGCTATTCCGCCGCCGAGACTTTCGTCCGCGCCTGCGAGCGCGAGGGCGCGGCGGTGACGCTCTGCGATCCGTACGTGCGTCACTGGGAAGAACTCGACCGCGCGGTCGCCCAGGCACTGCCGGCGCCGGGAGAATTCGACGCCGTGGTGTTCGCCGTGCCGCACAAGGCGTACCGCGAGTTCGATCCCGCCGCCTGGCTGGGCACGGCGCGGCCGATCGTGTTCGACGCCGACAACGTGCTCTCGGACGCCACGCGCCGGAAGCTCCGCGCCGGCGGCGTGCGCGTCGAAAGCGTCGGCAGGGGAGACGGGCTGTAA
>JAYNJY010000121.1:8050-8457 GCA_038110665.1 Rhodospirillaceae bacterium
CATTGATCATCGGCGGCGCCGGCTTCATCGGCCTGCATCTGGCGCGCCGCCTGCTCGACGCGGGCTGGCCGGTCGACATCCTCGACAAACCGCAGCCGGCGGCCAGGGACGGCGAACTCGCCGCCGTGCTGGCCGCGAAGGGCGCGCGGCTGATCGATGCCGACATCTTCGATGCCGGCGCCGTCGCCGAACTCGGCACCGGCTACGAGGTGGTGTTCCACCTCGCCGCCCTGCTCGGCGTGCAGAACGTCATCGACCGTCCGGCCGACGTGCTGCGCCTGAACATGGATATGACGACCATCGCGCTCGATCTGGCGGCGCGCCAGAGCGCGCTCAAGCGTTTCGTCTTCGCCTCGACCAGCGAGGTCTATGCCGGGAGTCTCGAGATCATGGCGGACTTCCCGACC
>JAYNJY010000121.1:8467-9165 GCA_038110665.1 Rhodospirillaceae bacterium
ATGCCGGCACCCTCGAACACTTCGACCTGCCGGTGCCGACGCCCGAAAGCGTGCCGCTCACCGTCACCGATCTCGCCCGCCCGCGCACCAGCTACATGCTGTCCAAGATCTACGGCGAGGCGCTCTGCCGCCATGCCGGCCTGCCCTGCACCATCGTGCGGCCGCACAACATCTACGGCCCGCGCATGGGGCTGCGCCACGTCATCCCGCAGTTGCTGGAGCGTGCCGGCAAGACCCCCGACGGCGGCCGGCTCGAGGTCTATTCGACCGAACACACGCGCGCGTTCTGCTACGTCGACGACGCCGTCGAGATGCTGAAGCGGCTGGTCGAGGCCGACGCCGGCCGTGGCGTGGCGGTCAACCTCGGCACCCAGGCGCCGGAAATTGCCATGGGTGCGCTCGCCGAAATGATCACCGGCATCGTCGGCCGCAAGCTCGAAATCGTCCCCCTGCCGCCGACCCAGGGCTCGCCCGCCCGGCGCGCGCCGGACATGACGCTGTGTAAGTCGATCACCGGCTACGAGAGCCGCACCGGCCTCGAGGACGGCATCGCCAAGACCTACGACTGGTATCTTCAAAACGTCTTTTCCTGAAGCGCGGCGAGGTGGTCCGCCAGTTGGCTGACCAAGGCGTCCGGGCTGAAGCGTTCGGTCTCCAGCACGATGTCCGGATCGGCCGGCGGCACGTAGGGGCTGTCG
>JAYNJY010000122.1:0-8091 GCA_038110665.1 Rhodospirillaceae bacterium
CAAATCCTCCGTTAATTTGCCCAGCCAACTGGCCCAAATATTCTGACGACGGACATACTCTTTGCGCCACCGATAGTAGCTCTGCTCCGACACGCCGAACTCACGACACACGTCGCCAACTTTACGACCCTGCGCCAATCGAACTTCAGCTTCACGCAAATGACCAATGATCTGCTCGACCGTAAATCGCTTCCTGGACATCCGAATATCCCCTCAATGCTGCGATCCAGACGCCACCTTCTCTCTCAAAGCGGTTGGATCCGGTTAAGGGGGGCAGGTCAACCCGGCGGGCGGGATTCACCGCTATTGGCGGCATTCTAGGCAGGCCATGGCGATGCGTTACCCAAAATCGTAACGGATTTCAGTGCGGTGGCGCCCACCGACGGCGCGGTTTTCCCGCTCGTCGTTTCGGTGTACCACTTTTGCATGCGAATTTCGGTTGCCGCGTCCCTGGCCGTTGTTGCCGTGTCCTCCCTGTGGCCGTTTGGCCCGCTCCGGGCGGAACCGCCGTCGTCACCCGCCAGGGCGATGGCTTCCGTTGTCGCGGTGCTGCCCGATTGGCCGGGTGGCTACCGGCCCGCCGCCGGTACGCTCGAAGAGCCGGAGGGCTCGGCGGTTGCGGTGTTCCCAGGCGGGTATTTCGCCACCAACGCACACGTTCTCGGCCGCGCTACCAGGCTCGACGTCAGGCTCGCCGACGGCCGACTGGCCGCGGCCGCGATCATCGGCCGGGACGGGCGCACGGATATCGCCCTGATCCGGGTCGAGGGCGATTTCCCGGTGCCCGAGATCGCTGACGCACCCGAGCCCGGCGGGCGCGTATGCGCCATCGGCAACGCGTTCGGGCTCGGCGTCAGTGTCGCCTGTGGGGTGGTTTCCGCCCTCAACCGCTCGAACGCCGGGTTTAATCACGTCGAGGATTTCGTGCAGACCGACGCGGCGGTCAATCCGGGCGCCTCCGGCGGCGCCTTGGTCGACGGCAAGGGCCGGCTGGTCGGCCTGCTGTCGGCGATCTTCACCAAGAAGAGCGACGCCAACATCGGCATCAACTTCGCGGTCTCGTCGCGCCTGTTGATGCGCGTCGTGGACGACCTCAAGCAATTTGGGCGGGTGCGCGCCGCCGCCGCCGGTTGGCGGTTGGCGCCGCTCGATGCGGCGGAACGGCGCCACGCCGCCGGGGTGCGCGTGGTCTCCGTCACCGAAGGCGGTGCGGCGGCGCGTGCCGGCCTCGGTACCGGCGATTTGCTGGTTCGGGTCGACGACCGCGCCATCGCGCTGGTCTCCGATGCCCGCGCGGCGGTGTTTCTGAAGCGCCCCGACGAGCGCGTGACGCTACAGGTGGTTCGCCAAGGCCGCCCGCACCACCTTGAGATGACGCTTTCCGAATAGGCGAAACCCGCGTGTCGTTTCCGACCCATGCCAAACACCGTTATACTGGCGCTCGGCCTGTTCGGGACGACGGTCGGGGTCGAGGAGCATGACCGAAGAAAAGATCGAAAACCGCCTTGGGCCCGTCTTGCGCGTCGAGCCGGTTCGGCTAGGCACCATCGCCACGTTGGACATCGAGAACATGGCGGCGGCAGGCGCACGTGTCGCCGAACACGAACGCGCGCTCGCGGCTGCCGGGACAAACGTCGTTGCCACCGTGCTCGGCGGGAGCGACGAGTTCTTCGAATGGGATCACTACCCCCCGGGCGACGTCTACGACTGGTACAGCCACGCCCAGTTCTACTACCATGCCCATCCGCCCGAGAACCGCCGTGACGTCGTCGCCGACGAGCACGGGCATTTCCATACCTTCCTGCGTCTCCGCGGCATGCCGACGGGCGTCGCGCCGGTCGCCGATCCGGGGTTGCAGCCGCCGACCGATCCCGGCGACGTGCTCACGCATTTCGTCGCCATCTCGATGGGGCGCACGAGTCAGGCGATCCGGCTGTTCACCACCAATCGCTGGGTCACCGGAGAGACGTGGTACGCCGCCGAGGACGTCATCGCCATGCTGCCGCGCTTCGTCATCGGGCGAAAGCATCCGAACGATCACGTCAACGAATGGATTACCGCCGTTCTGACGTTGTTCCGGCCCGACATCGAACGGCTGTTGCGGCGGCGCGACGAGGTGCTCGGCCATCGCGCCGCCGACCGTCCCGGCATCAACGTCTACGAAGACCGCAGCCTGGAAGTGGCGTCCTTCACGGACGTTTCCGTGGAAGAGCGGATTTCCGCCGTGGCGGCGGAGCTGCGGGCGCGCTAGTCCCGGGGACCGGCGATCACGGCACCGTCAGCGATCAAGCTTTCGATGTCGTCCGCGCCATAGCCGAACTCCGCCAGCACCTCACGCGTGTGCTGGCCGTAGATCGGCGCCGGCCCGCCGACGCCGCCCGGCGTCCTCGCGAATTTGACCGGCAGGCCGATGGTCTTGACGGGTCCGGCGCGCGGGTGTTCGACCTCGACCACCATGTCGCGCGCCAGCGTATGCGGATCGGCGTGCATCTCCATGACGTCGAACACCGGCCCGGCCGGAATCTTGGCGGCCTCTAGCTCGGCGAGCCATTGGTCGCGCGGTTTCTTTTTGAACTCGGCCGAGAGGATCTCAATCAGCGCGTCCAGGTTCGCCATACGCCCGGCGTTGTCGGTGAAGCGCGGGTCGTCGACCAGCTCGGGGCGGCCGAGAAGTTCGGCCAGGCGCTGCCAGTTGCGCGTGTTGGCGCCGGAGAACGTGATCCAGCCGTCGGCGGTCTCGACCGCCTGGTAAGGCGCGTTCAAGGGATGCGCCGAGCCCATCGGGCCGGGGGCGACGCCGGTCGCCAGTGCGATCGCGGATTGCCAGTAGGTATGGGTGATGCCGGCTTCGTAGAGCGAGGTGTCGACCATCTGGCCCTCGCCTGTCTTCAAGCGGTGCACATAGGCCGCCAACACACCCATGGCCGCCAGGATGCCGGCGGTGATGTCGCAGATCGGCCCGCCGACCTTGACCGGCGGCCGGCCCGGCCCCTCGCCGGTGATGCTCATCAGCCCGCTCATGCCCTGCGCGATCAGGTCGTAGCCGCCGCGCGATGCATAGGGGCCTGAGCGCCCGAAGCCGGAAATGGCGCAGTAGACCAGGCCCGGATTGATGTCCTTCAGGTCGTCGTAGCCGAGGCCGAGCTTGGCCATGGTGTCGGCGCGGTAGTTTTCGGTGACGACATCGGCGCCCGCGATCAGGCGCTTCAGTACGTCTCGGCCGCGCGCATTCTTCAAGTCGACGGCGATGCCGCGCTTGCCGGCGTTCATCATCATGAAGGCGGCCGGTTCGCCGTTGATCTCGGGCGGCAGCATGCGCCGGGTGTCGTCGCCGTCGGGCACGCGCTCGAGCTTGATCACGTCGGCGCCCATGTCGGCGAGCATGCGCCCGCAGGTCGGCCCGGCCATGACATGGCACATCTCGATTACTTTGACGCCGCTGAGCGGCCCCTGCTTCCCGGCCATGCGATCCCCCCGGAGTGTCGTTGTCGTGCGGTCAACGTCCCTTGAATAAAGGTGCGTGCTTGTCGAGAAAAGCCTTGTAGCCGATCCGGAAATCCTCGGTGTCGTAGCAGGCGAACCCTTCGGCGTGCTCGGCCGCGCCGATCGGCGCCGGATCGGCGAGGCGGGCCAGGAATTTCTTGTGCCAGCGGTGCACCAGGGGCGCACCGGCGGCGATGTGCGCCGCCGCCGCCATGGCCTCGGCCGTTACGTCGGCGTCGGCGAAGACGCGGCTGACGATGCCCATCCGAAGCGCCTCGGCGGAATCCATGATGCGGCCCTCGAGCAGAATTTCGAGCGCCCGCACCGGCCCGACCAGCGCGTTCAGACACGAAATCTCCGGATAGGCCATGACCAGGCCGAGCTTGGCGATAGGCGCGCCGAAGCGCGAGCTTTCGCCGCAGATCCTGACGTTGCAGAGCCCGGCGATCTCAAGCCCGCCGCCGACGCAGATACCGTGGATCATGGCGACCGTCGGATGGCGCATGTTTCTGAGCGCCTGGATGGTGCCGTGCATCAGCTTGCCGTAGGCCTCGGCCTGCTCGGCGTTCGAGCGCTCGGTCTCGAACTCGGAGATGTCGTTGCCGGGGCCGAAGGCCTTTTCGCCGGCACCCCTGATCACGACGCAGCGCACGCTGTCGTCAGCGTCGAGTTCGCGGAACACCTCGCCCATGCGCCCCCACATCGGCTTGGTGAAGGCGTTGAGCTTGTGCGGCCGGTTGAGCACGACGGTGACGATGCTGGCCTCGCCGCGCTCGACGAGGACGGTGTTGGCAACGTTCTCGGGGACGTTCTCGGCGGTCACGACGCGTCTCCGGCGAGATAGCTCATCGCCTGCTGCACGCCGCCCTTCTGGTGCGGCACGCCGGCCAGCCCGAGCCCCATCTCGACGCCGGCGAGGGTGCCGACCAATGTCAGGTCGTTGAAGTCGCCCAAATGTCCGATGCGGAAGATCTTGCCCTTGACCTTGCCGAGGCCGGTGCCGAGCGACATGTCGAAGTTGTCGAGGATGACCTTGCGCACGTGGTCGGCGTCGTGGCCATCCGGCACCATGACGGCGGTCAGCACGGACGAGTATTCGGCCGGGTTGTTGCAGAGAATCTCGAGGCCCCAGGCCTGCACCGCGCGACGCGTCGCTTCGGCGTGGCGGTCGTGGCGGGCGAAGACGTTCTCCAACCCTTCCTCGAACAGCATGGCGAGCGCCTCCTTGAGGCCGTAGAGCAGGTTGGTCGCCGGCGTGTAGGGGAAGTAACCGGTCTTGTTGTTGGCGATCATCGACGGCCAGTCCCAGTAGGAGCGCGCCAGTTTGGCCTGCTTGCTGGCGGCGAGCGCCTTTTGGCTGACCGCGTTGAAGCTCAAGCCCGGCGGCAGCATCAGGCCCTTCTGCGAACCCGAGATGGTGACGTCGACGCCCCACTCGTCGTGGCGGTAGTCGATCGAGGCGAGCGACGAGATGGTGTCGACCAGCAGCAGCGCGGGGTGCTTGGCCGCGTCGAGGGCCTTGCGCACCTTCTGGACGTTGGTGACGGCGCCGGTCGAGGTCTCGTTGTGGACGACGCAGACCGCCTTGATCTCGTGCGTCTTGTCGGCCTTGAGGCGTTCCTCGATGGCGTCGGCGTCGGCGCCGCCGCGCCAGTCGCCAGCGATGAACTCCGGCACGATGCCTATGCGTGTCGCCAACTCGTTCCACAGCGTCGCGAACTGGCCGGTCTCGTACATCACGACCCGGTCGCCGGGCGAGAGCGCGTTGACCAGCGCAGCCTCCCAGGCACCCGTGCCCGACGCCGGATAGATGATCACCGGGTTCTCGGTCTTGAACACGCGCTTGATGCCGTCGAGGCAGGCATGGCCGAGGTCTGCGAACTCCGGCCCGCGGTGGTCCATGGTCGGATGGTCGATGGCGCGGAGAATGCGGTCGGGGACGTTGCTCGGGCCGGGAATTTGCAGAAAATGTCTGCCGCTGCGATGGGCCATGACGGGCCTCCTTGCGGTTGAAAGGCTTTAAGATCGGCGCTGGCGATTATGCATTCATTTTTTTAAGTCGCAACCTTAAATTCTAAGCCGATAAATAATACCATAAAAACAATGCAATAATGGTTAGCCAGCCAATGCCTATTGGTCCAAAAACACCTTAGCCATTGCATTTTGAATTCAAAATGATACGATCCGCGACCATATCGCCTCAATTCCGCCGAGCAGGAGCGTCGCATGGCCGAGCCGCAGCCGCAAACCAAGCCGAAAACCCGGCCACCCCTGACCGGTTCCGGCCGCATCGGCGATTCGCGCCTGGCCCGACGGCTCGAACGCGAGATCGAGGGTGAGGTCAAGTTCGACGCCTTCGAACGCGGGCGCTATTCGACCGACGCGTCGCATTACCAGATCGAACCGATCGGCATCGCCGTGCCGAAATCGGCGGCCGATGTCGGGCGCGTCGTCAACATTGCCGCCGACGAGGGTGTCGCGCTGCTGGCGCGCGGCGGCGGCACCTCGCAGTGCGGCCAGACCGTCGGCGAGGCGCTGGTCGTCGATTGCTCCAAGTACCTGAACGGCATCCTCGATTTCGACCGGGAAGGCCGTCGGGTCGCGGTTGAGCCCGGCCTCGTGCTCGACCGCCTGAACGCCTTCCTGAAGCCGCACGGACTCTGGTTCCCGGTCGACGTTTCGACCTCGAGCCGCGCCACGCTCGGCGGCATGGCCGGCAACAACTCCTGCGGCGCGCGCTCGATCGTCTACGGCACCATGCGCGACAACGTGCACGCCATCGAGGCGGTGCTCGCCGACGGCTCGTCGATGACCTTCGGCGAGGTTTCCGACAATGCTTCGCTGGCGCACCTGACGGATCGCCAGTCGGCGCTGGTTTCGGGCCTGCTCGATCTCGGCCGGAACAGCGTGGCGTTGGTCGAGCAGGGCTTCCCCGACCTGATGCGCCGGGTCGGCGGCTACAACATCGACGCGTTGTTGCCGGGCGGGCCGCCGCGCGGCGATTGGGTCAAGGCGACCATAAGCAAGCCGCAGACGCATCCCAACCTGGCGCACCTGCTGATCGGTTCGGAAGGCACGCTCGCGTTCTCGACACGCCTCGAACTCGATTTGAGCCCGCTGCCCAAGCACAAGGCGCTCGGCATCTGCCACTTTCCGACCTTCTACCAGGCGATGGACTCGGCCCAGCACATCGTCAAGCTCGCGCCCACCGCGGTCGAACTCGCCGACGCCACGATGATCGACTTGGCGCGCGACATCCCGATGTTCCGCGCCACCATCGAACGCTTCATCCAGGGTTCGCCGGCGGCGGTGCTGCTGGTCGAGTTCGCCGGCGACAATCCGGAACAACAGTTGGCCAAGCTCAAGCAACTGGTCGAACTGATGGCCGATCTCGGATTCCCGGGCGGCGTCGTCGAGGCGACCGACCCCGGCTTCCAAAAAGACGTCTGGGAGGTCAGGAAATCCGGCCTCAACATCATGATGTCGATGAAGGGCGAGGGGAAGCCGATCTCCTTCGTCGAGGATTGCGCCGTCCGGCTCGAGGACCTGGCCGAATACACCGACCGCCTGACCCAGGTTTTCGAGAAGCACGGTACCAAGGGGACCTGGTATGCGCACGCCTCTGTCGGCACGCTGCATGTCCGCCCGGTCGTCAACCTGAAGCAGGAACTCGGCGCCAAACAGATGCGCGCCATCGCCGAGGAAGCCTTCGAGATGGTGCGCGAATACAAGGGCTCGCATTCCGGCGAACACGGCGACGGCCTGGTCCGTTCCGAGTTCCACGAAGCCATGTTCGGCAAGCCAATGGTCGACGCCTTCGCCGACATCAAGACGCGCTTCGACGCCGATGGCATTCTCAATCCGGGCAAGATCACGGGCGCGCCGAAGATGGACGACCGGTCGCTCTTCCGCTTCAAGCCCGGCTACAAGGCCGGCATTGGCGCCGAGGCACTCGATTGGTCGGAGTGGGGCGGCTTCGCCGGCGCCGTCGAGATGTGCAACAACAATGGCGCCTGCCGCAAGTTCGAGCCCGGCGTCATGTGCCCGAGCTTCCGCGTCACCGGCGACGAGCGCGACTTGACGCGCGGTCGCGCCAATACCCTGCGGCTCGCCATATCCGGCCAACTCGGGGCCGACGCTTTCACCTCCGACGACATGCTCGCGACCATGAAGCTCTGCGTCGGCTGCAAGGGCTGCAAGCGCGAGTGCCCGACCGGCGTCGACATGGCGCGGATGAAGACCGAGTTTCTCTATCACTACCGCAAGCGCCACGGGCTCAGGCTGTTCGATCGGCTGGTCGCCTACCTGCCGCGCTACGCGCCTTGGGCGTCGCGGTTCGCCTGGTTGCTCAACCTCCGCGACCGGCTGCCCGGCCTCGCCAAGCTGAGCGAGGCGGTGGCCGGCTTCAGCGCCGAGCGCAAGCTGCCGGCCTGGAGCCTGGTGCCATTCCGCGAAGCGTTCTGGCCCCAGGCCGCGGTTGTCGCCGACGGCGCGCCGGAAGTGGTGCTGTGGGCCGATACCTTCAACACTTGGTTCGAACCGGAAAATGCGCGTGCCGCGCTCGCCGTGCTCGAGGCCGCCGGATACCGAGTACACATCACCAAGCCG
>JAYNJY010000122.1:8130-9138 GCA_038110665.1 Rhodospirillaceae bacterium
CATCAATCGCCGATGGTGCTGTCGAGATCATCGAGCGCGGCGTCGCGGTCGTCGGGCTCGAGCCCTCCTGCCTGCTGACGCTGCGTGACGAGTACAAGGTGCTGTTGCCCGGCGGGGATGCCGAGAAGCTTGCCGATGGCGCCTTGCTGTTCGAGGAGTTCGTCGCGCGAGAGGCCGAGGCTGGCCGGTTCAAGCCGAAGCTCCGCGCATTGCCCGAGAAGAAGGCGCTGCTGCATGGCCACTGCCACCAGAAGGCCTTCGCCGTCATGTCGAGCGTGCAGAAGACGCTCAAACTGGTGCCCGATCTCCAGGTCGAGACGGTCGAAAGCAGTTGCTGCGGCATGGCCGGGTCGTTCGGCTACGAAGCGGCGAACGTCGAGGTGTCGCGGCGCATGGGCGAACTCTCGCTGATGCCGGCGGTGCGCGCCGCCACGGACGACACGCTGGTCGTCGCCGACGGCACCAGTTGCCGCCACCAGATCGCCGACGGCGCGGCGCGCCAAGCGGTTCATGTCGCCTGCGTGCTCGAACGCGCGCTCGACAAGGCCACGGACAGGACTGGGGATTGAGCATGGACAATCTCGCCAGGACGACCGACGTCGCCGCCGAGCCGATCCGGAAGCCGCTTCTGCACGAGGAACTGGTAGCGCGGCTGAGCGATATGATCTTCGCCGGCGAGCTGGTGCCGGGCACGCGCGTGCCGGAGAAACAGCTCTGCCAGCGCTTCGGCATTTCCAGGACGCCGCTGCGCGAGGCGCTCAAGGTGCTCGCCGCCGAGGGGTTGATCACGCTGCTGCCGAACCGCGGCGCGCGCGTCACCAAGCTGACACCCGAGGGCGCCGACGAGTTGTTTCCGGTGATGGGGACGCTCGAGGCGCTATCCGGCGAGCTCGCCTGCCAGCGCGCCACAGACGCCGACGTCGCCGAGGTGCGCGCGCTGCACTACCAGATGGCGCTGCACCATACGCGCGGCGAACGCGACGAGTATTTCCGCTGCAACCAGGCGAT
>JAYNJY010000123.1:0-9049 GCA_038110665.1 Rhodospirillaceae bacterium
CGTTCATGCCCGAACCGCAGTTGCGCTGGATGGTGTTGCCGGCGACCTCGATGGGGAGACCGGCCAGGAGCGCCGCGTGACGACCGAGGCAGCGCGAGTCCTCACCGGCCTGGTTGGCGCAGCCGACGTTGACGTCCTCGATGTCGGTCGGCTTGAAGGCCGAGCGCTTGACCACCGCCTTGATGGCGCCGGCCAGAAGGTCGTCGGGACGGACCTTCGAGAGCGAGCCGGCGTTGCGGCCGAACGGGGTGCGGGTACCGTCGTAGATATATGCGTCAAGCATCTGAGTTGTCCTTCCAGGGATTTCAGTATCGGGCTTCCGGCGTCAGCAGCGAAACGCCCAACTGGGCGCGGCGACGGAGCCACGGCACCAGCCGGTAACGCGGGTCGCCGGTGAGCTTGCGGATGTTGTCGAGAATGGTGACGATCTTTTCGGGCCCGACAAAGTCGCCGAACTCGAGCGGCCCCTTGGGGTAGTTGAGCGCGAGCTTGACTGCCTTGTCGATGTCCTCGGGTTCGGCGGTGCGCTGCTGCGCCACCGAACAGCCGATGTTGCAGATCGCGGCGACCACGCGCTGGGTCACGAAGCCGGGCGTATCGCCGATCACGGTCGCCTTGACCTCGCCGCCGCCCAGAAGGCCATGCGCCGCCGCGGTGAAGGCCGGGTCGGTGACCGACGTCTTCATCAGGGTTCGCCGTGTCTCCAGGCCGAACAGGCAGTCGACGGCGATGGTCCGGGTCGGGTCGAGCCCCTGGTCGGTTGCCGCCGTGGTGGCGTCGTCGCCCAAGGGCGTGACCAGGATGAGCGCGTCCGGAGAGGGCTCGTCGCCGGTTTCGAGCGGCGCGCCGGCCGCGACGACGATTTCCTTCAGCTTGTCGGCGAACTCTTCCAGGACGTCGGAAACCCAGACCGGGCGACCGTCATAGGCCGGCGCCGGCGCCTCATCGGGCGCATCGGACTTGCCGCTGGCATAGCCGTAGAAACCCTTGCCGACCTTGCGCCCCAACAGCCCCGCGTCCATGCGGATCTGTAGCATGGTCGCCGGCCGGTAGCGCGGTTCGTGGTAGAACTGTTCGTAGATCAGGCAGGACGCCGGATGAGTGACGTCGATCGCGGTCAGGTCAAGCAGTTCGAACGGCCCCATGCGGAAGCCGCAGGCATCGCGCAGGATACGGTCGAAATCGGCCGGTTCGGCGACGCCGTCCATGGCGATGTGCACGGTCTCGACGTTGTAGCCGCGGCCGACCTGGTTGACCAGGAAGCCCGGCGCATCCTTGACCCGGACCGACTCGCGGCTCATGCGCCGGCCGAGTACCATCAGGAAGTCGCCGACGGCGGGGTCGGTGCGCACGCCGTCGATGATCTCGACCAGCTTCATCAGCGGCACCGGGTTGAAGAAGTGCATGCCGGCGACACGCTCGGGCTTGGCGCAGACCGACGCGATGGTCGAGATCGACAGCGACGATGTGTTCGATGCCAGGATGCAGTCGTCGCCGCATATCGCCTCAAGCTCCTTGAAGATGGCGTGCTTGACGTCGAGGTTCTCGATCACCGCCTCGATGACGCAGTCCGAACCGGCGAAGCCGGCCATGGCATCGACGACCTCGATGCGGGCGACGGCGGCATCGGCGTCCTCCTGGGCCATCCGCCCCTTCTCGACGTTGCGGCCGAGCATGTCGGCGATGAACGTCTTGGCGGCTTCGGCCGCGCCCGGCTTGGCATCGAACAGCCGGACCGTGCAGCCGCCCGTCACCGCCACCTGGGCGATCCCGCGCCCCATGGCACCCGCGCCCGCGACACCGACGATCAATCCTTCCTGGTTGGCATCCTTGGTCATTGTCTCGGTTTCCTACTCACTTGCCCTTGAATTCAGGTTTGCGCTTCTCGATGAAGGTCCTCGGTGGAGAACAATATCTCGAACGCCCTGCGTTCGAGGATCATGCCGGTCTCGAGCGAGGCGTCCTGGCCCGCGAGCACCACTTCCTTGATCAGTTTGACGCTCAAGGGCGGCATTTTCGCGATCTTGCGCGCGATCGCCATGGCTCGGTCCATGACCTCGGCATCGGGCACGCATTCGCTGACCATACCCATCTCCGATGCTTGCTGGCCGGTGACCCACTCGCCGGTCAGCATCATCTTCAACGCCTTGTACTTGCCGACCGTGCGGGTCAGGCGCTGGGTGCCGCCACCACCCGGCAGCACGCCGACTCCGATTTCAGGCAGCCCCATCTTGGCGCCCTCGCCGGCGACAATGATGTCGCAGGCGAGCGCCAGTTCGCAGCCACCGCCGAGCGCGAAACCGTTTACCGCCGCGACGATCGGCTTCTGGCAGGAATTGATGACGCGCCAGGTGCGGCGCGCGTCGATGAAAGCCCAATCGGCGGTCGAGCGCTCGGCGAACTCCTTCAGATCGGCGCCGGCGACGAAAGCTTTCTCATTGCCGGTGATGACGATGACGCGCACGGCCGCGTCGGCCATGCATTCCTCGAACCGCGCCGCCAGTTCCTCGCGGGTCGCATTGTTGAGCGCGTTCATGGCCTCGGGCCGGTTCATGCGGATCAGCGCAATGCCGTCCTCGGGCCGTTCCAGCAACACAAGTGACATCTCTCTCCCCTTCGTTTTTTAATCCGTCAGCCCGGGATGTAACCGAGCCACCGCCACCACAGGAAATTGAGCGGCGTCAAAATCGCGATGCTGGCGAAAGCCAGCGTCAGACAGAACTTCATCACCCGGGAGGGCGCCACGCCGGCCATCGCCAGACCGACCATAAGCGGCAACGCCTCATAGGGAAAGAACAGCGCGCCGAGCCCGTTGACCTGCGCAAGTGCCGCGGTTTTCACGTCGAGCCCGCCAGCGGTGAAATCGCCAGCCAGCGGCGTGACAACGGCGACGGCACCGGTGATGTTGGCAACGACCGAGGTCGCCGCCGCCGCGTAGGCCATGGCGAAATAGCTGCCCGCCGGCCCCATCTCGCCGAGCGGCAGAACGGCTGCGATCATCCGCCCAATCAGCTGGCTTGCTCCGGAATCGTGCAGTACCGGTCCGATGCCGAGCACGGAACCGGCAAACAGCAGCGTGGTGACATCGACGCGCTGCGCGAACAGTTTCGCCGTCACCGGCCCGATACCCGGCACCAGGCAGACCAGCGCCGCCGCCAGCGCTACCCAGCCGGCCTGGACGCCGTGCAGGAAGTCAGTGGTCCAGGCAGCAAGCGTCAGCAGCACCACGACCAACAGGATGCGTCCGTCGCGGCCGAGCGGTTCCGGCCCGGCGGCGCGTACCGGCTGACCGCCACTTTGCGGCCGGAACATCCGGATCAGCAGCCCGGCCATGATCAGTCCCTTCGCCAGCGTGTTCACAGGGAACTGCATAAGCAGGTATTCGCCGTAGGTGACATGCACGCCGAGCAGGGTTTCCGCCGTGCCGGTTACCAGGATGTTGATCAGGTTCGCCGGCATGATGCCGAAGGCGAGCACGAACGAACCGAACACCACCGCGATCAAGGTCCCGTCATGGCCCGGCGAACCGGCCTTGTGGCCCGCTTCCGCAGCAATTGCGGCGACGGCGGGAATAGCGATTGCCATGCGCCCGACGGACGATGGAATGATGAAGCAGAGCACCACGGCTCCGATCAAGATAGCGGCAATCAGGCCGGTGTATCCGACACCGGCATGGCGGAAGGCATGACGTGCAACCCATTGGCCAAGGCCGGAGACGTCGGCGGCGGCACCGATGACGAGGCCTGAAAACACCAGCCACCAAGCGCTCGACTGGAAACCGGCGAAGACCACCTTAGGCGGCGCGACGGCAAAGACCGAAGCGACCAGGAAAAACACCAGCGCCGCCGCGTGGGCGGGCAGCGCACCCGTCGCCCACATGGTGACGGTGAACAGCGTCAACGCGAGCGCATGCATGGCCGTCGGACGGATACCGTCCGGCGCCGGTAGCACCGCAACGGCGACGGCCGCGAGCCCGGCGCAGACGGTGATGGCGAAACTCAGACGCGGGCTCAAACGGGCACTCCTTTCAAGCGCGTCACGCCATCATTAGCCAATCGACGGCGCGGACGCCATCCGCATCAGCGAACACCGGGTTGAGGTCAAGCTCCTGGACATCCGGGTTTGCGAGCGCGAAATCGCCGACCGCGACCAGCGCGGCGGCGAGCGCGTCGAGGTCCGGCGCCGAACGCCCGCGCTGGCCTTCCAGCATGGCGCGGCCTTGGAGCCGGTCGAGCATGAACTTGGCGTCGTGCTTGGAGAGCGGCGCGCGCGCGAAGGCGACGTCCTTAAGCACCTCGATGAAGACACCACCGAGGCCGGCCATGACCACCGGCCCGAACACCGGGTCGCGGCGCATGCCGATGACCATCTCGGTCGCCGGCTTGCTGATCGGCTGCAGCAGGAAACCGTCGATCTTTGCCTTTGGCGCCTTCTTCGAGATTTGCGCGATCATCGCCTTCGCCGCCTCGGCGACGGCGTCGACGTCCTCGAGGCCGAGCACGACCCCGCCGACATCGAACTTGTGCAGGATGTCGGGCGACTCGATTTTGAGCACCACCGGAAAACCGAGGCTCTTGGCGGCGGATGCGGCCTCGACCGGGTTGGCGGCGAGGCGGCAGTCGACTAGCGGCACGCCGGCGGAGACCAGCCGCGCGTGCGCCTCTGCGGCCGGCACCGGCTTCGGGTGCTTCGCCGGCTTGGGCGCATCCGGCTTGGTTGCGGGCGCCTCGCGGCGATGCTTGGCGCGCTTCGTGGCGGCGGCGAATTCGACCAGGCCGGCGGCGGCATCGACGGCGCGTTCGGTCGCCGGGATCATCGGAATGCTCATTTCGGCGAGTTTCTCGCGCGCGCCGGCCGGCGCCTCGATCCAGCACACCACGAACGGCTTCTTCGCCTTGGCTTTGATGTCGCGGAAGGTGTCGATCAGGATATCGGCCTTGGCATGCATCAGTTGCAGCCAGACGACCGCGATATCGAACTCGGGGTCGTCGAGCAGGACGCCGACGCTGTTCTTCAAGAGATCCGGGTCGGCCAGGAACTGGCCGGTGATGTCGACCGGGTTGCCGACGGCACCGAACTCGGGGATCACCTGTTTCAGGCGCTTCTTGGTCTCGTCGCTCGGCACCGGCACGTTGAGCCCGACCTCTTCGGCCCGGTCCGCCATCAGGCAGCCGGCACCGCCGGACTGGGTGATGATGGCGAGGCCGCGGCCCTTCGGCAGCATGTCGGCCTTGGTCGCGGTAAACGCGGCGACGAGATCGAGCATGTGTTCCTCGTTGCGCGCACGGATGACGCCATGCTGGCGCGCGACGCCGTCAAAGACCGCGTCCTCGCCGGCGAGCGAACCCGTATGCGAGGCCGCGGCGCGGGCGCCGGCGGTTTTTCGTCCGACTTTCACCGCGACCAGCGGCTTGCCCATGTCGATCGCCTTGTCGGCCAGGCTGACCAGGGCGTCGGCATCGGCCAGGCCCTCGAGATAGGCGGCGGCGACGGTGATACGTTCGTCGCCCAAAGTCTCCTCCAGCACTTCCATGAGGGAAATGTCGATCTGGTTGCCGGTGTTGACGAAATAGCCGAAGCCGATGCCGCGCGAACGCGCCAGCGCGGCGATGCCGGTGCCGAAGGCGCCGGACTGCGAGGCGAATGCGACCGGTCCGGGCACCGGCGGGGTGTCCGCGTATTGGCTGAAGGTGGCGGTGACGCGTTCGAAACCGCTGATCAGTCCTAGGTTGTTCGGGCCGCAGACTCGGATGCCGGTTTTGCGCGCGGTTTCGAGCAACTTGGCCTCCAAGGCCTTACCCTCCGACCCCATTTCACCGAAGCCGGACGAGAAGATCACCGCGACCGGACAGCCCTTCTTGCCGAGCGCTTCAACGGTCTCGACGCAGCGCGCCGCCGATACGGCGACGATGGCCATGTCCGGCGCTTTCGGCAGCGCGGCCAAGTCCGGGTAGCATTTGACGCCGTCGAGCTCGCCGTAGCGCGGATTGACCGGATAGAGCTTGCCGGCATAACCGTCGCGGCGCATGAAGTGGAAAGGCCGCCCGTTCAGCTTGTTGGCATCGGGCGAGGCACCGATGATCGCCACCGACTTTGGATACAGCATGGACTTGATGGCGTCGGCCATGGCCGTGGATTCCCTCCCTAAAATATTTTGATATGCAAAATATTGTTTTGAAATTTGACGTCCTATGTATCGCCGTGGCAAGATCGAATGTCAATAGGCCCCCTGACCACAGGGGGCGGACGGGGGACTTCCTGTGGGCATTCGCAAGAACACGGAGTTGGCCAATACCGGGCGCGGCAGTGAAAGCCGTCAGTACGTCCGGTCGCTGGCGCGCGGGCTCGAGGTGCTCAAGGTCTTCGACGCCGACGACCGCGGCCTTTCCAATGCCGAGATCGCGCGCCGCACCGGCTTTCCCAAGCCGACCGTTTCGCGCCTGACCTTCACGCTGATGGCCTTGGGCTACCTGCACCTCGACGAGGTCACCGGGCGCTATTCCCTGCATCCGCACATCCTCTCGCTCGGCTATCCGGTGCTGAGCCAGCTCTCGATCCGCGAGATCGCCCGGCCGTTGATGCAACAACTCGCCGATTCGTGCCGTGGCGCCGTCAGCATGGGCGTGCGCGACGGGCTTTCGATGATCGTCATCGAGCGCGCCCGGCACGGCAGCCTGACGACCGTGCCGCTCGACATCGGCGTCGACCGCGACCTCGCCAAGACGGCGCTCGGACGCGCCTATCTCGCCGGTCTTCCGGACGACCGCCGCCAGGCCCTGCTCGCCGAGATCGCGCAGATGGCGCCCGACATGCTCAAGGACGTACAGGCCGGTATCGACAGTGCGGTCCGGCACTTCCACCAGCACGGCTACACCATGTCGGCCGGCGAGTGGATGACCGATTATCATGCCGTCGGCGTACCACTGCGGCTATCCAACGGCAACATCCTGGCCTTCAACTGCGGCGGTCTCGCCGCCCAGGTCGGCGTCGATATGCTGCCCGAACTGGGCCAGCGCCTGTCCGACATGGTCGCCGACCTCGCCCGCACCCAGGGCGCCGCCCGCTGAACCGCGCCGCCAGCTTCCGATCCTTGGAGATCCCTTTGCCATGAACCCGATCGAACACACCCGCACCGATTTCCCGGCCTACTTGGAAACGGTCAAGGACTTGACCGAAAACGTGCTCCGGCCGAACGAACACCGCCTCACCCACGAGGGCGGCGTTCCGGAGGACCTGACCCAGCAGTTGCGCGAGTATGGCCTGTTCGCCATGACGCTGCCGGTCGAATACGGCGGCCTCGGGCTGTCGTCGGAACAGCAGGCGCGGCTGCAGATGGCGGTGACGCGGGCAAGCTGCGTCTACCGCTCACGGTTCTCGACCACGGTCGGGCTGGTCTGCCAGGGCATCCTGCAACACGGCACCGACGAACAGCGCAAAGCCTACCTGCCGCGCCTCGCCACCGGCGAACTGACCGGCGCCTTCGCGCTGACCGAAGTGGCCGCCGGATCCGACGCCGCCGGCGTCGCCACCACGGCCAAGCTCGACGGCAACGCCTACGTGCTGAACGGCACCAAGCGCTACATCACCAACGCCAACATCGCCGACGTGTTCATCGTCATGGCGCGGACCGACGCGGACGACAAGTCCGCCGCCGGCATGTCGGCCTTCATTGTCGAGAAAGGCGCGCCCGGCATGGAGATCGCGCCGATCGACCGAAAGATGGGCCAGGACGGCGCGCCGACGGCGGCGATGACCTTCGACAACTGCCGGGTGCCGGTCTCCGCGCTGGTCGGCGCCAAGGAGGGCATCGGCTTCAAAGTCGCCATGGCAGGCATCAACACGGCGCGCATGCACGTCGCCTGCACCGCCGTCGGCCAGGCGGAACGGCTGACCGAAGAGGCGCTCGACTATGCCGTCAAGCGCGAGCAGTTCGGCCAGCCGATCGCCGAGTTTCAGGCGGTGCAGAACATGCTCGCCGATTGCCGCGCCGAGACCCTGGCAGCGAAATGCATGATCCTGGAGACGGCGCGCGGCATCAAGGGACCGCCGACCAAGAGCCAGCGCGCCGACATTTCGTGCTGCAAGTACTTCGCCACCGAGATGGTCGGCCGCGTCGCCGACCGCGCCGTGCAGATCCTCGGCGGTGCCGGTTACCTGACCGAACATCCGGTCGAGCGGCTCTACCGCGACGTGCGATTGCTGCGGCTGTTCGAGGGTACCTCGCAGATTCACCAGGGCATCATCGCGCGCCACATGATCGAGGAAGAAGCGAACAGGTGAGCCCCGAGTGGCGAATCAGGGTTAACCCCGATTCGCCGAATTCGCGTGAAATTTTCGGGCGAGCCCCAGGCGCTTCAGAAATATTTGTTTTAATTCAATGCACTAACAAGCCAACGGGCGGCAAGCTTGCGCCGTTAACCTTTGCATCATATGGTTAATGATCTGATTCTGGCGTTCCCGGAGAGGTTATATGCGCGTTCTCCTGGTTGAAGACGACCCGACGACCCAGCAAAGCATCAAGATGATGCTGGAATCCAACGGCATGGTCGTCGATGCCACCGATCTCGGCGAAGACGGCCTCGAAATCGGCAAGCTCTACGATTACGACATCATCGTTCTCGACCTGATGCTGCCCGACATGGACGGCATGGAGGTGTTGCGCCGGCTGCGCGCAGCCAAGGTAGCGACACCGGTGCTGATCCTGTCGGGGCTCACCGAGTCGGAGAACAAGGTCAAGGGGCTCGGCACCGGTGCCGACGACTACCTGACCAAGCCGGTCAACAAGGACGAATTGATCGCCCGCATCCAGGCCATCGTCAGGCGTTCGCAGGGCCATTCGGAATCGGTCATTCAGACTGGCCGCCTGGTCGTCAACCTGGACGCTCAGACGGCCGAGGTCGACGGACAGTCCGTGCACCTGACCGGCAAGGAATACGGCATTCTTGAACTGTTGAGCCTGCGCAAAGGCACGACCTTGACCAAGGAAATGTTCCTCAACCATCTCTACGGCGGCATGGACGAGCCCGAGCTCAAGATCATCGACGTCTTC
>JAYNJY010000124.1:0-9006 GCA_038110665.1 Rhodospirillaceae bacterium
GCTCCGGCTGCGGCTGCGGGTGTGGTGGCCGGCGCGGCGCTGGCGGCGCTTGCGTCCTCGCCCTCCTCCAAGATGACGGCGATCGGCGTGTTGACGGCGACGCCTTGGGTGCCCTCGGCGATGAGAATCTTGCCGAGCGTACCCTCGTCGACGGCCTCCACTTCCATGGTCGCCTTGTCGGTTTCGATTTCACAAAGTACGTCGCCGCTGGAAACGGTGTCGCCTTCGGCCTTGAGCCACTTGGCGATGGTTCCCTCGGTCATTGTCGGCGACAGCGCCGGCATCAGGACTTGAATAGCCATTTCATGAGCCTCCCTGGGACCCTGCGCTTAGGCTTCGAGCAAAATATCGGTGTAGAGCTCGGACGGATCCGGCTCCGGGCTTTGCTGGGCGAATTCGGCGGCTGCCGTGACGGTCGCCTTGACCTCACGGTCGATATCCTTGAGGCGCGCCTCGTCGGCTGCGTCGGCGGCGAGAATGCGCTCGCGCAGCGTGTCGATCGGGTCGGTTTCCTGGCGGACCTTCGAGACCTCTTCCTTGGACCGGTATTTCGCGGGGTCGGACATGGAGTGGCCGCGGTAGCGGTAGGTCTTCATCTCTAGGATATAGGGCCCCTTGCCTGAGCGGCACCATTCGGAAGCCTTCTCGGCGGCGGCCTTGACGGCGACGACATCCATGCCATTGACCTGTTCGCCGGGGATGGCGAAGGACTCGCCGCGCCGCGACAACTCGGTCACCGCCGAAGCGCGCTCAATCGAGGTTCCCATGCCGTATTTGTTGTTCTCGATGACGTAGATCACCGGCAACTTCCAAAGGCTGGCCATGTTGAAGGCTTCGTAAACTTGACCTTGGTTAATTGCGCCGTCGCCGCAATAGGCGTGGCAGATGCCGCCGTCGCCCTTGTACTTGTGCGCGAACGCGAGACCTGTGCCGAGCGGCATCTGTGCGCCGACGATGCCGTGGCCGCCGTAGAAGTTCTTTTCGCGGCTGAACATGTGCATGGAGCCGCCCTTGCCCTTGGAGTAGCCGCCGCGCCGCCCGGTCAGTTCGGCCATGACGCCTTTCGGGTCCATGCCGCAAGCCAGCATGTGGCCGTGGTCGCGGTAGCTGGTGATCACGGTGTCGACGTCGTTCGCCGCCGCCTGCATGCCGACGACGACCGCTTCCTGGCCGATGTAGAGGTGACAGAAGCCGCCGATCAATCCCATACCGTAGAGTTGCCCGGCTTTCTCTTCGAAGCGGCGGATCATCAGCATGTGCTGGTAGTACTCGACGAGCTGGTCGGCGGTGACGCCGCTGTTCGATTGCTCGGACGTCTTCGTGCGTGTGGAACGTTTCGCCGCCGGTTTCGGTGACGATTTCGCGGACCGGGCCATGTTGTCACTCTCCCTGGAATACTGGCGCCAAATCGGAGGCACTGGGCGTTATCGAAAGCCCTCCATATCGACGTCAATGTATGGAAAGTGCGATTTGCCCGCAACAAAAAGATGTCGAATGGCCGCGAGTTTTGCGGTCAAATTTGACATAATTAATTATAATTGAGTTAAAAAATAATCAGGCGACGTCGCGCATGGCCGTCATTGGTTCGCTGCGGCGTTCGTCGAACCAGCGCCAATGGCATCCTTCGGAAGCGATGCAGTCTCGGATGTCGACCCGGTGTGGCAGCAGATCGCGCGCGGTCCGGTGCCAGGCGCGCATGGCGTGGAAGGTACGCCAGTAGACCAGCTTCACAGGCCGGCCGAATTCGGCAACGTCATCGGCGAAGCCGACGAAGCCGGACAGCAGCATGGCGGTCGATACCATCGTCGCCGCCGCCTCGGAGTGCAGGCCCTGGTCCTCGCCGTCCAAGGCGGTCATGAAAATGGCCGTGTAAAACGGCGGCTTTTCGAGATCAGCGAACGTGGGCATGGCCGAAGAACTCCGCGATGGCAGGAAAGGCGTTGAGCAGCCGGCCGATCTTGTCCGGATGCTCGCTGGTCGGCGCCGGCGTGTCCGCCTTGAGGTGCTTGCGCCGTTGCGGCTGCACGGGGCGATCGACGGTTGCGACCCGGATCTGGCATAGGCTTTCAAGATGCGCATCCGGATAGATCGCAGCCATCCGGTCGACGCAGGCGTTGCGCCAGCCATTGTATGCGGCCATGTCGCGCCAATAGCAGACCGAGAGCCAGCGTCCCTTCTCGTCGCGGCTGGTTTCCAATCCGAGGAAGCCGGATTGCGTCGGCGCCATGCTGACCATTTCGTCGGATGGCCGCCTTCCCTCTCCTTCGAGGTGTCTGACTATCGCGGTGTCGCTGAAAATCGCGGCGACGAAGGGCGGCGTAAGGCTTTCTGCCACGGTTCCGTTTTGCGCATTCATTTTCGATTCCTTTCTGGATCAAGAATGACGACTTCGTTGTTGAGGCCGAAGTTGAGCATCAGGCGCGCGCGCTCCTCGAGCATGTCTGGATCCAAACTGCCGGGATTGAGCAGCCGCACGCGATTTTCCAAGTAGGCCTTCTGGTCGTTGGTTTCGGCCGCCGTCGTCACGGCGCGGGCGACCTGCTTTTGCAGCTTCAGCCACGCCAGCAAGCCCCGGTCACCGTGAAAGATGTGAAACAGGAAATACAAACCCATCGCCAGCCCCATGAAGGGAACGGCAACGGTCCGAAAGCATTTTCCCGTATCGTGCATTAACGACATAAACGAACCTTGGATTGTGAGGTTCAACTCAATCCACAACCCCAAACCCACGCTCACAATAGGGGGCGAGGCGTTAACAAGACGTTAGCTGCGCCGGCGCCTGATTGGCGCCGGGCGATTTATGTCGAGGGGGTGAAGCTTACCGGCCGCTGCGAACGACAGACGTACCGGCGAAACGCGCTTCCGGGCCGAGTTCTTCTTCGATCCGGATCAGCTGGTTGTACTTGGCGAGCCGGTCCGAACGGCTGAGCGAGCCGGTCTTGATCTGGCCGGCGTTGGTGGCGACGGCGATATCGGCGATGGTCGCGTCCTCGGTTTCGCCGGAGCGGTGCGAGATGACGGCCGTATATCCGGCCTTGTGCGCCATTTCGACGGCCTGAAGCGTCTCCGACAGCGTGCCGATCTGGTTGACCTTGACCAGGATGGAGTTGGCGATGCCGCGCTTGATGCCGGTGGCGAGGCGCTTCGGGTTGGTGACGAACAGGTCGTCGCCGACCAGCTGCACCTTGTCGCCGATGGCGTCGGTCAGGGCTTTCCAGCCGTCCCAGTCATCCTCGGCCATGCCGTCTTCGATGGAAATGATCGGGTAGCGGCCAGCGAGGTCGGCCCAATAAGCTACCATGCCGGCGGCGTCGAGCGACTTGCCCTCGCCTTCCAGTTCGTAGCGGCCGTTCTTGTAGAACTCGGTCGAAGCGGCATCGAGCGCCAGCATGACGTCGTCGCCGGGCTTGTAGCCGGCTTGTTCGATCGCCTTCATGACGAAGTCGATGGCTTCGGTGGTCGAATTGATCGACGGCGCGAAACCGCCCTCGTCGCCGACGTTGGTGTTATGGCCGGCGTCGTGCAGGCCCTTTTTCAGGGTCTGGAAGATTTGCGTGCCCATGCGGATGGCGTCGGCGCCCGATGCGCCGCCGAGCGGCATGATCATGAATTCCTGGATATCGATCGGGTTGTCGGCGTGCTGTCCGCCGTTGATGATGTTCATCATCGGCACCGGCAGGGTGTGGGCGAACGTGCCGCCGATGTAACGGTAGAGCGGCAGGCCGGCCTCCTCGGCGGCGGCCTTGGCGACGGCCATGGAAACGCCGAGGATGGCGTTGGCGCCGAGCCGGCTCTTGTTCTCGGTGCCGTCCAGTTCGATCATGGCGTTGTCGATCTGCAACTGGGCCTCGGCGTCGAGCCCGGAGAGCGCGTCGAAGATCTCGCCATTGACCGATTCGCAAGCCTGCAGCACGCCCTTGCCGCCGAAGCGGCCCTTGTCGCCGTCGCGCAGCTCGACGGCCTCGTGCGCGCCGGTCGAGGCGCCGGACGGCACCGCGGCGCGGCCGACGACCCCGGTTTCCAGCGTCACGTCCACTTCGACGGTCGGATTGCCGCGGCTATCGAGAATTTCACGGGCATGGATATCGATGATCGCCGTCATGGCTGGCTCCTCTGGGCATTCAGTGGAATTCGACAGCGCTTCTCTTAACGGCTGGGCGCCCCAGCGGCAAGCTCGCCGTGACGGTTTGCGGCCACATTGTCTTGCCATGTCCGAGATCGATGGCTTATGACGGCGCCATGTCAGCCTTGATCCAGGTATCCGGCGTCACCAAGACTTACGCATCCGGCTTCCGGGCCCTGCAGTCGGTCGATCTGGACGTTCGCCAGGGCGAGATCCTCGCCCTGCTCGGTCCGAACGGCGCCGGCAAGACGACGCTGATCAGCATCATCTGCGGTATCGTCGGGGCGAGCGGCGGCACGGTCACCGTCGGTGGCCACGACATCGTCGCCGACTACAAGAAGACCCGCGCACTGATCGGCCTGGTGCCGCAGGAACTGACCACCGAGGCGTTCGAGACGGTGTGGGCGACGGTCAATTTCAGCCGCGGCCTGTTCGGCCACGCGAAAAATCCGGAATACCTGGAAAAGCTGCTGCGCGCGCTTTCGCTTTGGGAGAAGCGCGACAGCAAGATCATCACGCTATCGGGCGGCATGAAACGCCGGGTGTTGATCGCCAAGGCGCTGGCGCACGAGCCGCGCGTGCTGTTCCTGGACGAGCCGACCGCCGGCGTCGACGTGGAACTGCGCAAGGACATGTGGACACTGGTCCGCAAGCTCAGGGACGACGGCGTCACCGTGATCCTGACCACGCACTACATCGAGGAGGCGGAAGAGATCGCCGACCGGGTCGCGGTCATCAACGACGGCTCGATCATCGTCGTCGACGACAAGCACGAACTGATGCGCAAGCTCGGCAAGAAGCAGCTCATCCTCGAACTGCACGAGCCGCTGGCCGAAATCCCGACGGCACTCGGCGACTACGGGCTGGAACTCGCCGACGGCGGCAACAGCCTGGTCTACACCTACGACGTCACCGCCGAGCGCAAGGGCATCACCGCGCTGATGGCCGATCTCGGGCCGGCCGGCATCCGCTATCGCGACATGGTGACCCGGCAAAGCTCGCTCGAGGACATCTTCGTCGACATCGTGCGAGGCAAGCCATGAACCTGCGTGGGGTCGCCGCGATCTACCGTTTCGAGATGGCGCGCACGGCGCGCACGCTGCTGCAGAGCATCGTCTCGCCGGTGATCTCGACATCGCTCTACTTCGTCGTCTTCGGCGCCGCCATCGGTTCGCGCATCACCGAGATCGGCGGCGTTCCCTACGGCGCCTTCATAGTGCCCGGTCTGATCATGCTGACGTTGCTGACCGAGAGCATCTCCAACGCATCGTTCGGCATCTTCTTCCCGCGCTTCACCGGCACCATCTACGAAATCCTCTCGGCCCCGGTCTCGCATTTCGAGATCGTGCTCGGCTACGCCGGCGCGGCGGCGACCAAGTCGGTGATCCTGGGCGCGCTCATCCTGGCGACCTCGGCGCTGTTCGTGCCGGTCCAGATCGCGCATCCGTTCTGGATGATCCTGTTCCTGCTGCTGACCGCCATCACCTTCAGCCTGTTCGGCTTCATCATCGGCATCTGGGCCGACAACTTCGAGAAGCTGCAACTGATCCCGCTGCTGATCGTCACCCCGCTCGCGTTTCTCGGTGGTAGCTTCTATTCGATCGATATGTTGCCGCCGGTGTGGCAGAAGATCACGCTCTTGAACCCGGTGCTTTACCTGATCAGCGGCTTCCGCTGGAGCTTCTACGAGATCGCCGATATCGACGTGGGACTCAGCTTGGCGATGATCGGCGCTTTCCTGGGCCTCTGCGTCGCCATCATCTGGTGGATCTTCAAGACCGGCTACCGGCTGAAATCCTGAGCGAAATCCAATCTAGATCCGCACCGGCCGCGCCTTGGCGAGGCGGTCGAATTCCATGAGCGTCTCGAGGATGCCCTCGATCTCCGACAACGGGATCATGTTGGGCCCGTCGGAGGGCGCATTGTCGGGATCGGCATGGGTCTCCATGAAGACGGCGGCGACGCCGATCGAGACGGCGGCGCGCGCCAGCACCGGCGCGAATTCGCGCTGGCCGCCCGACGTGGTGCCCTGCCCGCCCGGCTGCTGCACCGAATGCGTCGCGTCGAACACGACGGGATGGCCGGTCCTGGCCATGACCGGCAGGCCGCGCATGTCGGTGACCAGGGTGTTGTAGCCGAAGCTCGCGCCGCGCTCGCAGAGCATGACGTCGGGATTGCCGGCCCCGGTGATCTTGGCGGCGACGTTGGCCATGTCCCAGGGCGCCAGGAATTGGCCCTTCTTGACGTTGATCGGCTTCTTCGTCGCCGCGGCGGCGAGCAGCAAATCGGTCTGGCGGCAGAGGAAGGCCGGAATTTGCAGCACGTCGGCGCATTCGGCGGCGGCGGCGCATTGTTCGGCGGTATGCACGTCTGTCAGCGTCGGCAGCCCCGTCTTTTCGCGGACTTCCTTGAAGATCGGCGCCGCCTGCTCGAGCCCCAATCCGCGCGCCGTCTTGGCGCTGGTGCGGTTGGCCTTGTCGAACGAGGTCTTGTAGATCAGGCCGATGCCGAGCCGCTTCGAGATTTCGGCGAGCTGGCCGGCAACGTCGAGGGCGTGGCCACGGCTCTCCATCTGGCAGGGCCCGGCGATGATCGCGAGCGGCAGGTCGTTGCCGATCTCGATGTCGCCGACGCGGACATGATGCGGTGCGGGGGCCATGCCGCCCTCCATCACACCAGGCGCGACTGGTCGACCGCCGCGCCGATGAACGACGTGAACAGCGGATGCGGCTCGAAAGGCCTGGACTTGAGTTCGGGATGGAACTGTACGCCGACGAACCAGGGATGGTCCGGGATCTCGACGATTTCCGGCAGCACGCCGTCGGGCGACTTGCCGGAGAACACCATGCCGTGGCGGGCGAGTTCGTCCTCGTAGATCAGGTTGACCTCGTAGCGGTGGCGGTGGCGCTCGGAAATCACGTCGGAGCCGTAAATCTCGCGCACCCGGCTGCCCTGGCGCAGCCTGGCCTCGTAGGTGCCCAAGCGCATGGTGCCGCCCATGTCGCTGCTCGCCGAACGCTTCTCGATGATGCCGTCGCGCTCCCATTCCGTCATCAGGCCGATGATCGGGTCCGGACACGGGCCGAACTCGGTAGAGCCCGCACCCTTGAGGCCGGCGAGATTGCGCGCCGCCTCGATCACCGCCATCTGCATGCCGAGGCAGATGCCGAAATACGGCACCTTGCGCTGGCGCGCGAAGGCGGCGGCGGCGATCTTGCCCTCGACGCCGCGCTCGCCGAAGCCGCCCGGCACCAGGATGCCGTGCACGCCTTCGAGGTGGTGGACGGTGTCCTCGCGCTCGAAGATCTCGGAATCGATCCAGTCCAGGTTGACCTTCACGTTGTTGGCGATACCGCCATGGTTGAGCGCCTCGGAGAGCGACTTGTAGGCATCGAGCAGCCCGGTGTACTTGCCGACCACGGCGATCGAGACCTCGCCTTCCGGCCGGGTCACGCGCTCCATGATCGCGTGCCAGCGGTGGAGATCGGGCTCGGCGCCGTCGATGCCGAAATAGCGGCAGACCTCGTCGTCGAGGCCCTGCTCGTGGTAGCTGATCGGCACCTGGTAGATTGAGGCCACGTCGAGCGCCGGGATCACGGCCTCGCGCCGCACGTTACAGAACAGCGCGATCTTTGATCGCTCGCCCTCGGGCAGCGGCCGGTCGGCGCGGCAGAGCAGTACGTCCGGCTGGATGCCGACGCTGAGCAGCTCCTTGACCGAGTGCTGCGTCGGCTTGGTTTTCAGCTCGCCGGCGGTCGGGATGTAGGGCAGCAGCGTCAAGTGCAGGTACATGCAGCGCGCGCGGCCCAGGTCGTTGCCGAGCTGGCGGATGGCCTCCAGGAACGGCAACCCTTCGATGTCGCCGACGGTGCCGCCGATCTCGCAGAGCACGAAGTCCTCGTCCGAAAGGTCCGAGGTGACGAAGGCCTTGATCGCCTCGGTGATGTGCGGAATCACCTGGATGGTGGCGCCGAGGTAGTCGCCGCGCCGCTCCTTGGCGATGACGTCGGAATAGATGCGGCCGGTGGTGACGTTGTCGGTCTTGCGCGCATCGACGCCGGTGAAGCGTTCGTAATGGCCGAGGTCGAGGTCGGTCTCGGCGCCGTCGTCGGTGACGTAGACCTCGCCGTGCTGGTACGGGCTCATGGTGCCCGGATCGACGTTGATGTAGGGGTCGAGCTTCCTGAGCCGGACCTTGAATCCACGGGCCTGCAAGAGCGCGCCCAAAGCCGCCGATGCCAAGCCTTTACCGAGGGAGGAAACCACGCCGCCGGTGATGAAAATGAACCGCGTCATGGACCTGCACAATACATGAATGTGGGCGTCTGCCAAAAGAAAAGAGGCCGGTGATTTTCCCGGCCTCCCGTCATTCGACAAAAGCGCGCGTTGCCAAGCGCTTGGGTCATTTCGCGACCGGCGCCGCCGGTTCCGCCGGCTTGGCCGGCGCGGTCACCGGCGCCGGCGCCTTGTCGAGAATCGACTTCGATTCGCCCTTGTGGCCGGCCATGATCGCGAGAACGATCGAGGTGATGAAGAACCCGGTCGCCAGGACCGCCGTGGTCCGGGTCAAGAGGTCCGCCGCCGCGCGGCCGGTCATGAAACCGCCGCCGCCGCCACCGCCGCCCATGCCGAGCGCGCCGCCCTCGGAACGCTGGATCAAGATGACGCCGACGAGGCCGGCGGCAATCAGCAGGTGGATGACCAGAATGACGGTCTGCATGGCTTCCTCGCTTACCCGGAACTGGGGCTATAACTAGGCCGGGTTTTAGTCCGTCCGGTCCGGCTTGTAAATCGGTTTCGCCTGCCCCGGCCGCGGAAATCGCCCTTCCCGCCCCGGCCCACGCCCGGCTCTCGGAAGCCACCTGCAACATACTGCTTAAACA
>JAYNJY010000125.1:0-8994 GCA_038110665.1 Rhodospirillaceae bacterium
GGGCGCGCTTTCGCCAACGCGTGCGCGACCGCTAACCGACAACCGGGAGACCCATCACCATGTCGCAACCGCTGCTGCTCAGCGATATCATCATCCGCAACCCCCAGGCGCGCTCGTTCAGCGAACTGATCGAGGTGATCAAGCTGACCGCCGACGACGCCGGCAAGGCGATGCTCGAAATGGACATAAAGCCGGACTTCCCGGACACGCCGCGCAACTGGGAATTCCTGGTCGAGACCGCCTTCACCTGGGGCACCCGGTAGGGGCCGCGCCATGAGCGGTAACGACAACGACACCCGCCGCGTGGCGGAACTGGCAGCACCCTTCGGCCAGAAGATCGAACTCCTCGACGCGTCGCCGGACGACGGCGTGCGGCTGCTGCGGGTCCGCATCCGCGAGCGCTCGCGTTTCACCGTGTTCGACATCGACCCGGCGACCGCCGAGGCCTGGGGCCGCGCCATGAGCGATTGGGCCGCGGCCACCGGCACGCTCGCGCCGAAGGGAGCCAACGATGACTGACGGCACTTCGCGGGAAAAGGCGCCGCCGTTTCCGACCTTCATCGATCTCGACGGCGCCGAGGTGCTGGTGGTCGGCGGCGGCGACATCGCTGAGCGCCGCGCCGAGGCCGTACTGCGCGCCGGCGCGCGGGTGCGCCTCGCCGCCACCGACATCGGCGCCGGCCTCGAGCGGCTGATCGCGGGCGGCCGCATCAACGTGCTCGGGCGCGGCTTCGAGCCGACCGACGTACAGGGTTGCCGGCTGGTCATGGCCGCGACCGACGACGACACTCTCAACGCCACGGTCTCGGCCTGTGCGCGCGCCGCCGGCGTGCCGGTCAACGTTGCCGACAACATGGAACTCTGCACCTTCATCATGCCGGCCATCGTCGATCGCTCGCCGATCATCGTCGCGGTCTCGACCGGCGGCGCTGCGCCGATCCTGTCCAGGCGCGCCAAGGCGGTGATCGAGGCGGCGCTGCCGGCCGCCTTCGGCACGCTCGCGGCCTATGCCGGCACCGTGCGCGATCGCATCAACGGCCGCATCGCGCGCGGCCGCACGCGCCGGCGGTTCTGGCAATACCTCGCCGACGGCCCGATCGCCGAATGCATCCGCGCCGGCGATGTCGCCGGTGCCGACGCGCTGGTCGAGGCCGCCATCGAACGCCTGCTCGCCGGTGACCAGATCGACGACGTCGGCGACATTTCCCTGATCGGAACAGGCTCCGGCGATCCCGACATGCTGCCGATGCTGGCGTTGCGGCTGATGCAGGGCGGCGAGATCGTGTTCCACGACGCCGACGTGCCGGCGGCAATTCTCGATCTCGCGCGCAAGGACGCGCCCCGGCGCGTTATCGCCGATCCGGCCGCCGCCTGGGCCGAGGCCGTCACCGAGGCCGAAGGCGGTCATTCGGTGCTGTGGTTCATGTCCGGCCGCCCGGCGCTGCCGGACGCCGCCGGCGCCGATGCGCGCGCGCGCCTGGACGCGAAGGGCATCGCCATCCGGCTGGTGCCGGCGGCGGGCTGAGCGCATCCCCTGCCCCATCTTGTTCCCGCGATCTGCCGGGTTTAGGCTCGCCCGACGCCAATCGACATCGGGGAGGAAACGGTGCGCAATACCACACGCTTGAGGCAACTGCTGCAGGCCGGCAAGCAGGCCGGCGAAACGCTGATCGTGCCGGGCTGCTACAACGCGATGAGCGCCAAGGTGCTGGAGCAGGCCGGTTTTCCTGCGGTCTACATGACCGGCTACGGCACCTCGCTGTCGCTTCTCGGCATGCCCGACGCCGGTTTCGCGACCATGAGCGAGATGCAGTTGAACGCGCGCTACATCGCCGGCGCGGTATCCGTGCCGGTGATCGCCGACGCCGACAACGGCTACGGCAACGCCTTGAACGTCATCCGCACCGTCCGCGAATACATCCAGACAGGAGTCGCCGGCATCCACCTCGAGGATCAGAGCCTGCCGAAGCGCTGCGGCCACGTCGCCGGGCGCCAGGTGGTACCGCTCGAAGAGGCGGTCGGCAAGATCCGCGCCGCCGCCGACGCGCGCGCCGCCGCCGACCCGGATTTCGTGCTGATCGCGCGCACCGATGCACGTGGCGCCCACGGCGGCTCGCTCAATGAGGCGATCCGGCGCGCCAACGCCTACCTCGCGGCCGGCGCCGACCTCGCCTTCGTCGAGGGGCCGACCGACATGGCCGAGGTCGAGCGCGTCTGCCGCGAGGTCGAGGGGCCGGTCTTCTACAACCAGACCGGCGTCTCGCCGCGGCTGACACCGGAACAGATGAACGCGTTCGGCATCGCCGTCACCATCCTGCCCGGCGCCTTGCTGCGCGTGACGCTCAAGGCGATGCACGACTTCGCCGCCGACCTGAAGGCGCGCGGTCCTGCCGCCGAAGCCGAGTTTTTCGCCGGCTTCAAGGGCCATCCGATGGGCGATCTGCATACCTTCGCCGGCTTCGACCAGGTCAAGGCCTGGGAGCGGCTCTACCTCGACCCCGAAGACCAGAAAAAATACGAGGGCTCGGTCGGCCACCAACCGGCGGGCGGGTGACGCCCGGCCGGATTTCTCGCATGGGGGCATTGCCCTTGCTTATTTTACATAGATATTATGTATTGTCGGAAGGGTTCGGCCGGCACCGGGCCGGGAGGATGGCGAAGATGTACGCGAGACTTTTGCGGGCGGCCGCGGCGGCCCTCGTCGCCGGCATGCTGCTGGCGCCCAAGGCCGGCGCCGAGTTCCGCGTCGAGAGCCTGGACAACGATTTTCCCGGCGAGATCAAGAACGCCAAGGGCGACGGCAAGCGCCTGGTGATCATGTTCCACCAGGCCGGCTGCCCCTACTGCGACAAGATGCGCACCCGCGTCTTCCCCGACCCGAAGGTCGACACGTACTACTCGAAGAACTTCGTGATGATCGAGTCGAACATCAAGGGCAACCTCGACGTGGTCACGCCCGACGGCAAGAAGATGAACGAAGTCGAGATGGCCAAGAAATACCGCATCCGCGCCACGCCGGTGTTCCTCTACCTCGACCCCGACGGCAGCGAGGCGCTTCGGCTGACCGGCTTCCTCGACGCCGACCTGTTCATCCGTGCCGGCAGCTACGTCGTCGACGGCATCCGCAAGAAGCCCGAGAAGATTTCCTTCTACCGCTACCTCAAGGGCCAGAACTGAGGCGCCGGAAAATGCCCGTCCGTTCCGTCCCGAACGGCTTGATCGCGGCCGGCGCCGCCCTCGCGCTGGCGCTCGTTTCGTTGGCGGCGTTCGCGCAAAGCGAGGCCCCCGGCGCGCCGGTCAGCGCAGAGACGGTTCTGGCCAAGATCGCCGAACGCGGCAAGATCTATTTCGCCGAGGCCGCCGCCGACCTCGCCGCCGCGGAGGCGCGGCTCGACCGCGCCCGTGCCGCGCTGTTCCCGACCGCCACCGCGCTCTACGAGGGCGAACGCTACAAGTCGCGGCTGGCGACCGTGAAGGACAAGGCCGAGAGCTACGGCTCGATCCAGGTGACGCAACGCCTCTACGATTTCGGCCAGTCGTCGAACAGCATCGATGCAGCGCGCGCCGACGCGTATGCCGCCAAGCTGCTCGACCTGAACGCCCGCAACACGGTGCTGATGGAGGGCCTGGCGCTCTATTTCGGCCTACACGCCTCCGACCTGGCGGTGCAGGCCCTGAACCAGGACCACGCCTCGGCCTACGTCAGCTGGGAGCGCGCCAAGGAGCGCGAGGGTCTCGGCCAGCAGTCGCCGATCGACGTCGCCGAAAAGCTCGCCGACGTCGAGAAGTCGCGCCTCATCCTGCACACCGAGCAGCGCCGCAACATGGACTTGCGCTTGCGCCTCGCCGACCTCACCGGGCTTCCGTTCGACAAGGAAATGCTGGGCGCGCCGACCGGACCGAAGGACAAGCCCGCCCAGATTGAGGCCGAACCGTTCGAGAAGGCCATCCTCGCGCGCAACCCGGCCTTGCAGGCGCTGGCCAGCAAGCTGACGTCGCTCCGGCTAGCGCGCGACGGCACCGGCACGCTGCCCTACATCGAGGCCTTCGGCGCCGTAAACCAGTACAGCCGGCCGTCGGCGACACGCGACGAATGGACCGCCGGCGCGCGCATCACCTGGCCGTTCCTGGACGGCGGGCGCAAGTCGGCCGAACGCTCGCGCCTGGCCGCCGAGATGGTCCGCACCGAGGCCAGGCTGGAACGCGCCAAGCGCGACATGGCGCGCCAGGCGCGCGTCACCCTTCGCGAACGCGACAACGCCTGGCAGCAATTGATCGCCGCGCGGGCGCGCTTCGACTACGCCAAGAAGTACCTGTTGCAGCGCCAGCGCCTCTACGAACAGGAGCGCGTCACCGACTTAGGCCGCGCCATGATCAATTTCACCGAGGCCGAGGCCGACGTGGTCCGCGCCGCCGGCACGCTGCACCAGGTCGATGCGCGCTTGGCGGTGCTGCTCGGCGAACATCCGGCCAAGAGCCTGGAGAAGGATTTTATCGTTCGCGCGCTTGGCGCGGGCGCGGTCGAGAAGAAGGACTCCTACGAGACCAAGGGAGGAAGCGGTTTTGGACAGCAGGATCAGAACAAGGTCAATCGCTAGCATGGGCGCTAAGCAGGGCACCGGCCTGGCCCGGAGCGTCGTCGTCGGCCTCGCCGCGCTGTTGGCGGTCACGTTCGCCGCCAACCCGGCCTGGGCCGAGCGCCGCCTCGCCTTCGCCGTCGCCGGCGTGGTCGAGGCGGTCATGGTGCGGCCCGGCCAAAAGGTCGCCAAGGGCGCGCCGCTGGCGAAGCTCGACTTGCGGCCGTTCGCCGCCGAGGCGCGCGCCACCGCGGCGCAGCTCAAGGCGGCCGAACTGGAGCTGGAATTCGCCACCACCAACCTGAAGCGGGTGAAGCAGCTGTTCGACGACCTCTCGACCTCAAAGGAGGAGATGGAACAGGCGACGTTGCGCCTGGCGCGCGCCGATGCCGGCAAGGAAGCCGCCGCCGCCGCCAACGAAACGGCGCAATGGCGGCTCGAACGCGCCACGCTGACCGCGCCCGGGGCCGGCGTCGTCGACGCGATCACCGGCTACATCGGCCTCGTCGTCGACCCGGCGCAGCGCTTCAGCCCGGTCGTGGTGATGAAGTAACTCGCTTTTAGATGACGCCCTGATCGCGCAAGGTCCCGACCGCGGCGCTATCCATATCCAGCAATTCGCCGAGCACCTCTTCCGTGTGCTGCCCCAGCATCGGCGGCGCCATGCGCGCCGTCGTCGGCGTGCCGGACATCTTGATCGGGCTGTTGATCAGCGTGACCTTGCCGCCGGCGGTCGCGGGGTGGTCCATCTCCAGCTTCATGCCGCGCGCCAAGACGTGCGGATCGTCGAACACCTGCTCCAGGTTGTTGATCGGACCGCAGCTGATCGAGTTGGCTTCCATCGCCTCGACCCAGAAATCGGTGGTCTTGAGCCAGATCACCGCCTCCAGTTGCGGGATCAGCTCGGCGCGGTTGGCAAGACGCTGGGAGTTGGTGGCGAAACGCGGGTCCTCGGCCAGCTCCGGCGTGCCGGCGACTGCGCAGAAACGCTTGAACTGGCTGTCGTTGCCGACCGCCAGGATGATGTCGCCGTCGGAGGTCTTGAAGGTCTGGTAGGGCACGATGTTCGGGTGCGCGTTGCCGAGCCGGGGCGGCACGTTGCCGGTGGCGAGATAGTTCATGCCCTGGACGGTCGAGAACGCGACCATGACGTCGAGCATGCCGATGTCGATGTGCTGGCCCTTGCCGGTCACCTCGAGGTTGCGCAGCGCGGCGCAGATGGCGACGCCGGCGTACATGCCGGCCATCAGGTCGGCGACCGGCACGGCTGACTTCATCGGCGCGCCGTCGGGCTCGCCGGTCAGGCTCATCAGTCCGCTCATGGCCTGGATCAGCACGTCGTAGCCGGGCCGGGGCGCATACGGCCCGGAATGACCGAAGCCGGTGATCGAGCAATAGACCAGGCCCGGGAACTCATCCTTCAGGTCGTCGTAGCCGAGGCCGTACTTGGCGAGGTTGCCGGTCTTGAAGTTCTCGACCAGGACATGCGATTTGGCGATCAGCTGCTTCGCCAGGGCCTGGCCCTCGGGCTTGGAGACGTCGAGGGTGAGCGAGCGTTTGTTGCGGTTGGCGGCGCAGAAATAGGCGCTCTCCGAGGTGTCGGCGCCGGCCGTGTCTTTGATGTAGGGCGGCGCGAACTTGCGCGTGTCGTCGCCGACGCCGGGACGCTCGATCTTGATCACGTCGGCGCCGAGGTCGGCCAGCATCTGCGTGCAGGATGGCCCCGCGAGCACGCGGGTCATGTCGAATACGCGGATACCTTGGAGAGGGCCTGGCATGTGGTTGCTCCTTGCACGGTCGTCCGAGCGGACGGCGGAAAATCATACGCGCGGAAAATTATACGCGCGGACCCGGCCTTGAAAGGCTTTTGAGCGGATCGGCGTCGATCAATCGTCGGTGGCGCCGATGGATTTGAGGAAGTCGTCGACGGCGGTCAGATTGGCGGCGTCGATCTCCGTCTTTTGCGGATCGGCCTACGCCGGCTCGGCCTCTTCGGTAACGTGGATCTACTCTCCGCGGGCGTGGTTGATCACTTCCGCGAGTTGCGCGCGATCGATCGGCTCGGAGGCGAAGCCGTCCATGCCGACGGCGGAATACCCGGCGCGGCGCTTCTCCATGGCGTCAGCGGCGAGCGTGTTCATCGGCACCCGCGCCCAGGCCCCGGCGGTGTTGCAGATTTTGCGCGTCGCCTCGGGACCCGACAATTTCGATATGCGGACGCCTATGCGGACAGGGCAACAGCTGCGCGTGGCCGCCGCCGCGGCGCCATTCGTCCCTGAATAAGTAAGAGTGGCTAGATCTGCCGATCCGATCTCTATCAACTCCCAGTCACCATTATTTATCGATCCAAATGACGGGTTTCTTACTAAACGATTTGGCCGTACCGAGTTTGATTTCGCCAGTCGTCAGGTCGACGACGGAGCCCTTGCCACAGCCCTTTCCGACTGCCACGGTTTCGTCCGTGCCTCCCAGCGCCCAAGCCTTCTTGCCGGCGGCGACAATCGCGCCGGTAAGGTAACGGATCGTGAAATATCAGGCGCGCGGGTTATAGCGCCGATCGACGACGCCCAACCGCGTGAAATACCCTCGGTCGACGTCGGCGAAAGTGTCGGAATAGGCCATGATGGATTTATCGGCCTGAGAGGCGGCGAGTGCCTCCGCCGCGCGGCGGGCGACCCAAACTTCGTCCGCCTGCACGGCACCAGGGTTCCCCAGGGACATACGAACGTGCAGCGACACCTTTAAGCCCAGTGGCTTGCAGATTTTGGCTGCGTCGCGGGCCGCCCTTGCCGGCGAGCTCTCGCCGGCGACACGAAAAATCGCGCCGGTGACCCCGGGGAGGCCCTTCAATGCCGCTATCTCCTTAGTTTCGGACGCGACGAAACCATGGTTGATCATGTGGTAATATTTCTCTCCGCCCTTTTCCATCGCATCCTTGCCGCGAAGTTTGGAGAGATACAGTTCCGCGCCGATAGCCTTGGCGATGGGCGCGCAGCCCTTCGCCAGTTCAGCCATGGCGTTGGGCCGGTGCGCGACTTCCCAGCAGTCGATCAAGCCACGTGCACCACGAATGGCCTTTGCCAGTTTGGCGTCGGGCACGCCGAAGGTGAACAGCGTGAACAGGAAGCCCAAATCCTTGAGTTCATTTAGCCGCCGCCGGTGGTCCGTTTCCATAAGGTCACGGCCTGGAATACGGATGCGTCGGACGCCCATTTCCATCAACGCCATCAAACCGTAATCGTTGCGGGTGCGCTTGCGGTCGAATTCATCGAGCCCGCCCGAAGGTGGGATTTCGATGACCTCGAGCCAGTTCTGCCGCATGTCGAACCCGAACCGCGTGACCGGGCTTTCGATCGGGTGCACCGACCTGATGCGGGGGGCCGGCTTGATGACCTTCGCGTTCGGTTTGACGACCTTGCCGAATGTACGGACGATTTCGCACAGATGGCCTTTCTTGTAGACGTGGACGACGAAGTAGCCGAGCTTGGGTGCATCATTTCGACCTTGTTCGGCGTGGGGTGCCGGGGAGACGCGATACATTTCAGAATAGTCCTGACGCACGAAGGCTGTCGATGGCAGCAGCCAGCATTGCGTACCGTGGTACTTGTGATACCAGAAGTTATGGACGTGCCCGGCGAACAATGCCTCAACCTTGTATTTTTTCATCAGGCTCAGAACCCACGACCGGCCCGGTTCGGCCAGGTTGTCGTAGTGTTCATCCTCGTCCGCGTATGTAAGGAAAGGTGGAAAGTGGGAATTGAAAAAGATTCGTTCGCCAGCCTTGTCGGCGGCTTTCATCTCCGCCTCGAGCCATTTTTTCTGTTCCTTTTCGGCCTTCAGGCCAGTATTCAGGATTTGCGAGTCCATGGTGATGAAGCGGCACCCTTTATGGCTGAAGGACTGCCACTGCGGGCCAAAATGTTTCCGCCAAAGCGCGATAAATTCTTCTCGCACCACGCCCGCTGGACCCCATTCAACAGGTTTGTCACCGATATCGTGGTTACCGGGGACGACGTAAAGCTTGTGCCGTAGCTGGGAAACCTGCTCTTTAAAGCGCTTGGCCGCGCGCTCGTATAAGCGCGGGATGGCCGGGACCGGATGCAACAGGTCGCCCAGGTGTAGCACGAAATCGACGTCGCGGGCGTTCAAATCGCGAACAACGTGGCGCATGCGCCCGTTGGCCATTTTGTTGACCTGAAAGGGTGAATTGCATTTGGTCTCGCCCTGGTTTAGATGCGTGTCGGTGATGACGGCATAGGTGAAAAGGTGTGCGCCTAGGTCCTGGGACATGGATTTTAGTTCCTTCGTTTAAGGGAAAACTGAACCGGCCGGTTTTTTCCGGCGCTTCGCCCGGATGTGGTTCCTGACCATGAAGTAAACCGAAAACGCGGTCAGCGCCCAGAAGATGTCGCAGATT
>JAYNJY010000126.1:0-8983 GCA_038110665.1 Rhodospirillaceae bacterium
AAGTCTTGGATTGAGTCTGGCGTTGTGCTTGGCGGTCTTACGGTTACGGCGGGATTATATATAGTATGCTGGCCGCCGTGGTCCAGCATAGCATGAAACCCGATCGTCCGAGATGAGCACCGAAATCCGCGAACGCATCCGCGAGAAAGCCCTGGAACAGGGCTTCGACGCCTGCGGCTTCGCCGCCGCAGAGGCCTCCGCCAACGACATGGCGGCTCTTGCCGCCTTCGTCGCCAAGGGCTGGCACGGCGACATGGATTGGATGGCGCGCCTGCGCCCGGAACTCGGCGGCGGCAACCCGCGCGGCAACCCGCAAGCCTTGATGCCGGCGGCGCGGACCGCGATCGTGCTCGGCCTCAATTACGGCGACGGCGACGCTCCCGGTGACGACGCCATTGCCGTCTACGCGCGGACCCGGCGCGACTACCACGACGTCATGAAGAAGAAGTTGAAGCGACAGGCGCGCTGGATCGGCGAGGCTTTCGCCGCCGAGGTCAAGGTCTTCGTCGACACCGCGCCGGTGATGGAGAAGCCGCTGGCGGCGCGCGCCGGCCTCGGCTGGCAAGGCAAGCACACCAACCTGGTGTCGCGCGCCTTCGGCTCGTGGCTGTTCCTGGGCGAGATCCTGACGACGCTCGATCTGCCGCCCGACCTGCCCGAAGCCGACCACTGCGGCAGCTGCCGCGCCTGCATCGACGCCTGCCCGACCGGCGCCATCCCCGAGCCCTACCGCTTGGACGCGACGCGCTGCATTTCGTACCTCACCATCGAGCACAAGGGCGCGATCCGGCCGGAACTGATGGAGCGCATGGGCGGCCACGTCTACGGCTGCGACGACTGCCTCGCCGCCTGCCCGTGGAACAAGTACGCGAGCCCCGCCGCCGAACCGGAATTCGCGCCGCGGCCGGCACTCGCCCGGCCAAGCCTCGCCGAACTCGCCGGCCTCGACGACGCGGGCTTCCGCGAACTGTTCGCGGGCTCGCCGATCAAGCGCACGGGACGCGCCAGGTTTCTCCGCAACGTGCTCGTCGCCATCGGCAACGGCGGCGACGAAGCCCACCGCCCAGCGGTCGCCCGGCTTGCCGCCGACGCCGATCCCCTGGTGCGCGAGACGGCGCTTTGGGCGCTGGCCAAGCTTGACGGCGCCGACACGGGAGACAACCTTTCGAGCCCGAGCGTTACCTATGGTGAAGGGAACATGCGACCATGAGCCACATTCGCCCGCGCCGCTTGTCGATCGTGTTGCTGGCCGCACTGCTGGCGGCCGTCGCGCCGGAGGCCGCCGTCGCGCAAGCCCCGCTTGCACAAGTCAAGGCGCCGGCCGCGGCGCCCGCTCTACCCGGTGCGGCGGCGATGAGCCCGAAACCCGGCACCGCGATCAAGGATTGCGATACCTGCCCCGAGATGGTCGTGGTGCCGGCTGGCACCTACATCATGGGGCTCGGCGCCAAGCGCCGCCGCGACGGCCCGCCGCATCGGGTCAACCTCCGGAAACCCTTCGCCGTCGGCCGCTTCGAACTGAGCTTCCGCGAGTGGTTCGCCTGCGTCGACGCCGGCGGCTGCAATCACAAGCCGGACGACCACAAGTGGGGCACCATCAAGCGCCCGGTCATCAACGTGACCTGGGAACAGGCGGTCCGCTTCGCCGAATGGCTGAGCCGCAAGACCGGGCAGAAGTACCGGCTGCCGAGCGAGGCCGAATGGGAGTACGTGCACCGCGGCGGCACCACGACGCGCTACTGGTGGGGCGACGACGTCGGCACCAAGATGGCCAACTGCCGCGACTGCGAATCGCGTGCCTGCTGCACCGCCAAGGACCACGCCTGCTGCTCGCACGGCACGACCCAGATCGGCAGCTTCCCGCCCAATCCGTTCGGCGTCTTCGACACCACCGGCAACGTGTTCGAATGGACCGCCGACTGCTGGAACGAGGACCACAAGGGTGCGCCCAAGGACGGTTCCGCGCGCACCACCGGCGACTGCAACAACCGCGTCATTCGCGGCGGCTCGTTCTATTACTTCTCGAGCGTCGCCGAATCGTTCTACCGCGCCAAGAACCCACCGACCGTTAAGAGCTATTGGCTCGGCTTCCGCCTGGTGCGAGAGCTGCCGTAGGGACGGCGACATGCGAATTCGCCACCCCCGGGCTCGACTCGGGGGGCCTCGTGGATGCCCGGATCAAGTCCGGGCATGACCGTGGCTCGATTTTGGGCGGTCCGGCCTAATTGCCGGACATACGGTCGATCTGCGCCTGCATGTTGGCGAGCTGCGACTTGAGCGTCTCGATCTCGCTCTCGCGCTTCTCGGGCACTTCCGGCGACTTGCCGTTGCCAGCCGGGGCCTCGGCCTTGCCGTTGGGCGCCTTGGCGCCGGCGTAGAAGGGCGAGAACATCTTCATGGCGTTCTCGAACAGCGCCATGTTCTGCTTGCCCATCTCCTCGAACTTGCCGAACGGCGTCAGGCCGCCGAGGGCGTCCTGCACGGCGCGGCGCATCTGTTCCTGGTTATGCGCGAAGGCCTGCATCGAGTGCTCGAGGTAGTTCGGCACCACCGCCTGCAGGCTGTCGCCGTAGAAACTGATCAGGTGGCGAAGGAAACTGATCGGCAGCAGGTGCTGCCCCTTGCTCTCTTCCTCGACGATGATGTGGGTGAGTACCGAGCGGGTGATGTCCTCGCCGGTCTTGGCGTCGAACACCGCGAAGTCGGTGCCGTCCTTGACCATCTTGGCGAGGTGGTCGAGGGTGACGTAACTGGAAGTCGCGGTGTTGTAGAGCCGCCGGTTGGCGTACTTCTTGATAGTCACCACTTCTTTCTTTTCTTCGCCCGCCTGGGCACTGGCATCATCCACCATGTTTTGGTTCCTTGGTGTTTTGCGTCCCTCATCTTTACCGCGTAATATGCTGCACTGCAATGATATGTTCTCGGAATGCAGCATAGGGGGTGCAGCATGAAGAGCCCGCCGCTTCCCCAGGAGGCCCGTCACCATGACCGACAAGGACGCACCGTCCGACCCGACCCCGCCGCCCGACCTCGAGGACCTGGCGAAACAGTACCTCGACATGTGGCAGGCCCAGGTCAATGCCATGGCCGGCGACGGCGAGGCGACCAAGGCCTTGGCCGGGACCATGGCGATGATGGGCGCCGGCGCGCAAAGCTTTGCCCAGGCCTTCGCCGAAGCGGCGCGCCAGGCGGCCACCGCCGCGCGTACTGGGGCGGCCGATGACGGTGGAGGAGGAACAGGCGCCGGCGCAAATCCAGGCGCGGGCGGCGCTGCCGCGGCCGCTGACGCTGCACCTGGCGACGCAAGCGCTGCAGTTAACGAGCTCGCTCGGCGCCTTGCCGCTGCTGAGGAACGGATCGCTCGCCTGGAATCCCAGGTTGGAAACATCGGCAACAAGATTAGCGGCCGCGATCGCCAGGACGACCCCTGAAGCCTTCGCCGAGGCCGTGCGCAGGGAAGCGCTCAAGCGCTTCGATCTCTTCCTCGACGGCGTCCGGCGCTACCAGGCCGGGCTTGCCGCGCCGCGCCCGCCGGCGCCGCCGGTCGCCTGGCAGTCGGGTTCGACGCGGCTGGTGGATTACGGCAAGGCGGGCGACCCGCCGGTGCTGGTGGTGCCGTCGCTGGTCAATCGCAGCTACGTACTCGACCTCACGCCCGAGCGCAGCCTGATGCGTTTCCTCGCCGGCCGCGGGCTGCGCCCGTTGCTGGTCGACTGGGGCTCGCCCGGCGACGCCGAGCGCGGTTTCGACTTGAGCCGCTACGTCACCGGCCCGTTGCAGGGCGCTCTCGACTTCGCAACCGAGGCCGGCCCCGGCAAGCCGGCATTGGCCGGCTACTGTATGGGCGGTGACCTGGCGCTGGCGCTGGCGCTACGCAACCCGGGCAAGGTCGCAGCGCTAGCGCTGCTGGCGACGCCGTGGGACTTCCAGGCCGGCCAGGAGGCGAACCTGCCCATGCTGGCGATGATGGCGCCGGCCCTGGAGGCGGTGATCGCGCAGCTCGGCGTGCTGCCGACCGACATGCTGCAGGCGATGTTCATGGGATTGAACCCGGCCGGCGCCGGCATCAAGTTCCGCCGCTTCGCCGCGCTCGACCCGGCCTCCGACAAGGCGCGCGAGTTCGTCGCGCTCGAGGACTGGCTCAACGACGGCATGCCGCTCGCGGGCCCCGTGGCGCGGGAGTGCCTGTTCGAGTGGTATCTCGAGAACACGCCGATGGCCGGCCGCTGGCGCATCGCCGGCGAGGTCGTCGACCCGGCGCGCCTCGACGCGCCGACCCTGGTGGTGGTGCCGAAGGCCGATTACATCGTGCCGCCGGAGAGCGCCAAGCCGCTGGCCGAATTGATTCCGGGCGCCCGGCTCGACGTCGTCGACGCCGGCCATATCGGCATGGTCACCGGCGGCGGCGCCCGGAAAAAACTCTACGAACCCCTCGCCGATTGGCTGCGCGGCCATCTGAGCTAGATCAAGACCCTGTCATATGATCGGTGTATGCTGACGCGGAAACATGGCGACAGGGTGCTAAAAAAACGACGCAAAATCGACGCTTTCGCAGGTGCACAATTTTTTTGTTGAAGCCTTTGATTGGCTTTGATATAGAAAGCTTAGGAATTTTTCGCACTTGCGAAATAATTTACCAACCGGCGTCACCGGCCCGAGTGCAGTGCGGACGCGGTTTTTGCAATTCGCGCGCCGGGACAGGCCCCGCGCGCGACAGTAGGAGGAAACCAGATCATGACCGAAGTTGTTATCGTGGGCGCTGCCCGCACCCCCGTCGGCGCTTTCAATGGCGGCTTGAGCTCGCTGCCCGCCCATGCGCTCGGCGAAATCGCCATTCGCGGCGCGCTTGAGCGCGCCGGCGTCGCCGCCGAGGATGTCTCGGAAGTCATCATGGGCCAGATCCTGGCCGCCGGTACCGGCCAGAACCCGGCCCGCCAGGCCGCCATGGCCGCCGGCATCCCGCAGGAGAAGACCGCCTACGGCATCAACCAGCTTTGCGGCTCGGGCCTGCGCACGGTGGCGCTCGGCTACCAGGCGATCAAGCTCGGCGACAGCTCCATCGTCGTCGCCGGCGGTCACGAAAGCATGAGCCAGGCGCCGCACGTCGTGCACCTGCGCAACGGCGTCAAGATGGGCTCGACCGAGCTTACCGACACCATGCTGCGCGACGGCCTGATGGACGCCTTCGCCGGCTACCACATGGGCAACACCGCCGAGAACATCGCCCGCCAGTGGCAGCTCACCCGCGACGAGCAGGACGGCTTCGCCGCCTCCTCGCAGCAGAAGGCCGAAGCCGCCATGAAGGCCGGCAAGTTCAAGGACGAGATTATCCCGGTCACCATCAAGGGCCGCAAGGGCGACACCATCGTCGACACCGACGAGCACCCCAAGGCCGGCGTCACAAAGGAAGGCCTCGGCGGCCTGCGTCCCGCCTTTGACAAAGAAGGCACGGTGACCGCCGGTAACGCGTCCGGCATCAACGACGGCGCCGCCGCCGTGGTGCTGATGAGCGCCGCCGAAGCCAAGAAGCGCGGCGCCAAGCCGCTTGCGCGCATCGTCAGCTGGGCCACCGCCGGCGTCGATCCGGCGATCATGGGCACCGGCCCGATCCCGGCGAGCCGCATGGCCCTCGAGAAGGCCGGCTGGACCGTCGATGACCTCGACCTGATCGAAGCCAACGAAGCCTTCGCCGCCCAGGCCTGCGCCGTCAACAAGGACATGGGCTGGGACGCAAACAAGGTCAACGTCAACGGCGGCGCCATCGCGCTCGGCCATCCGATCGGCGCTTCCGGCGCGCGCGTGCTGGTGACACTGCTCTATGAAATGCAGAAGCGCGACGCCAAGAAGGGCCTCGCCACGCTCTGCATCGGCGGCGGCATGGGCATTGCCATGTGCGTCCAACGCGACTAACCGTACCAAGAGAGGGGGAGAACCATCATGGCACGCGTAACGCTCGTAACCGGCGGGACCCGGGGTATCGGTCGCGCCATTTCCATCGCCTTGAAGGACGCCGGCTTCAAGGTCGCCGCCAGCTATGCCGGTAACGACGAGGCGGCGGCCAAGTTCAAGGAAGAAACCGGCATCGCCGTCTACAAGTTCGACGTCGGCGATTTCGACGCCTGCGCCGCGGCCGTCGCCCAGGTCAAGGCCGACCTGGGCGCCGTCGAGGTGCTGGTCAACAACGCCGGCATCACCCGCGACAAGCCGCTGCACAAGATGGACAAAGCCAGCTGGGACGCCGTCATCGGCACCAACCTGACCGGCAACTTCAACATGTGCCGCAACGTCATCGACGACATGCGCGCCGCCGGCTTCGGGCGCATCATCTCGATCAGCTCGATCAATGGCCAGAAGGGCCAGTTCGGCCAGACCAACTACGCCGCGGCCAAGGCCGGCGACATCGGCTTCACCAAGGCGTTGGCGCTGGAGACCGCGTCTAAGGGCATCACCGTCAACGTCATTGCGCCCGGCTACATCGCCACCGAAATGGTGATGGCCGTGCCGGAGAAGGTGATGAACGAGGTCATCCTGCCGGCGATTCCGATCGGCCGGCTCGGCCAGGCCGAGGAAATCGCGCGCTGCGTTCTGTTCCTGGCTTCCGACGACGCCGGCTTGATCACCGGCTCGACGATCAGCGCCAACGGCGGCCAGTATATGGCCTGATCGGGCCTCATCGCCGACCGTCGCGAGCGGCGCCGACAAGCCGCCAACCAAGGCTTACACTCCGGGCGCCCGCCCCTCAGGCGGGGGCCCATCGTTTTCGGAGGCCCGAGTGCGCGCGTACCCGATCATCATCCTCACGATTGCCCTGGCCCGCGCCCGGTCGGCGGCCGGCCTGGAACTCCAGGTCCGGAGCGTCGCCGTCACCGATAGCGGCGCGGTAGCGAGCGGTCCTTCCGTCGTCATCAACCGCATCGCCGCCGGCCCGATTCGCGTCACCGCCACCGCCGGCGGCTTCGTCGCCGGCCGCATCGCACCCACTGCACAAGGCCGCAAGCCCTCCGGCGCGCTGCCCGACACCGAGATCGCCGTCGGCAGCCGCGATATCGCCAGGGCCTGGCTATCGAGCCCGACGGTGCGTTACGCCCACGGCATGCTCGGCGACGCCGTCGAGGCCGAGGCCGTGGTCGTCGAACTGCGCGACGGCAGCGCCGTCGAATTCAACGTCGGCCCAGACGCCGTGATCGAGGACCGCATCCCGCGCCTGGTCGACCTGGACGGCGACGGCAGGGACAAGATCATGGTGGTGCGCTCGGGCATGACACTCGGCGCCGGGCTGATCCTCCTCGGCGTCGAGGCCGGCGAACTCGTGCTCAAGGCCGAGGCCCTGCCGATCGGCACCGCGCACCGCTGGCTCAACCCGGTCGGCGTCGCCGACTTCGACGGCGTCCGCGAGGCCGCCGCGGTCGTCACGCCGCACATCGGCGGCCGGCTGCAACTCTACGAATGGCGCGGCAAGACGCTGACGCCGGACCACGCCGCCGGCGCGGAGGTCGGCGGCTTCTCCAATCACGTCATCGGCTCGCGCGAACTCGACCTCGCCGACCTCGACGACGACGGCGTCACCGACATCGTCCTCCCCAACGCCGCGCGCAGCGCGCTCGTCAGCGTGACGTTCGCCGGCGGCAAGTACAGGGGACTCTTCCGCCTCGCGCTTCCGCATCCCGTCGCCACCAGCCTGGCGACGCGCGACCTCGACGGCGACGGCCGGCCGGAGATCGTCTTCGGGCTCCGCGACGGCACGGTCATGGTGGTGAGCGCGCGGCCATGACCGCCAAGCCCGATCCGCGGAGCGCCACGCTGATCGGCGCCAGCGCCGTCGTCATGTGGGGGTTGCTGGCGCTGCTCACGACATGGACCGGCAAGGTGCCGTCGTTCCAACTGGCGGCGATGGCGTTTTCCATCGCCACCCTGGTCGCCGTCGCTAGATGGCTAATCCGCGGCGAGAACGTCGTCCAGCATCTGCACCAGCCCGTCGGCGCCTGGGTCGTCGGCACGGCCGGCCTGTTCGGCTACCACTTCTTCTACTTCTTAGCGCTCAGGAACGCGCCGCCGGTCGAGGCCGGGCTGATCGCCTACCTGTGGCCGCTCCTGATCGTGCTGCTGTCGGCGCTGTTGCCGGGCGAACGGCTCCGGTGGCATCACATCGCCGGCGCGCTCTCCGGGCTCGGCGGCGCCGCGCTCCTGATCACCCAGGGCAAGGGGCTCGGCGGTTTTCGCGCCGAATACGGTTTCGGCTACGCCATGGCGGTCGGCTGCGCGCTGACGTGGTCGAGCTATTCCGTCCTCAACCGCCGCTTCACCCACGTCCCGACCGATGCCGTCGGCGGCTTCTGCGCCGCGACCGCGCTGCTCTCAGGCATCTGCCACATCGCCTTCGAGCAGACGCTATGGCCGGCCGACGGCGGCGAATGGCTCGCCGTCGTCGGGCTCGGGCTGCTGCCCGTCGGCCTTTCGTTCTTCACCTGGGACTACGGCACCAAGCACGGCGACATCCGCGTGCTCGGCGCCGCCGCCTATGCCGCGCCGTTGATCTCGACGGCGCTGCTGATCGCCTTCGGCAAGGGCGAGGACAGCTGGGCGGTGGCTGCGGGTTGCGTGCTGATAGTCGGCGGCGCCGTGCTCGCCGCCAGGGAAATGCTGTTCGGCCGCGCAAACCCATAGGGCCGCGCGAGCGACAAACTCAAGGCCGCATGGTGAACGACGACTTTCCGGGCTTGCGGCGTTTCGCCGCCAGGTCGGCGAACTCGCACAGGATGGCGCGCGTGCGGCGCGGGTCGACGATCTCCTCGACGGCAAAGGTCTCGGCCGTGCGGAACGGCGAGCGCAGCTTCTCGAGCCGCGCCTCGATCTCGACGAGCTTGGCCTTGGGGTCCTCGGCGGCCTCGATCTCGGCCTTGTAGGCGGCCTCGATGCCGCCAGCCAGCGGCAGCGAGCCCCAGGCCGCCGACAGCCAGGCGTAACGCACCGAGAAGCGTCCCGC
>JAYNJY010000127.1:0-8926 GCA_038110665.1 Rhodospirillaceae bacterium
GGAAATGGCGGTGCAGGTCCCGGGCACGTGGTGCGACTACAGCCTGTTCTTCGCCTGGAACGCCGAGATGGAAGCCATGCACTTCACTTGCGCCTTCGACATGCGCGTCGCCGACGATCAGATCGAGCGCGTGCACGAATTGCTCGCCATCATCAACGAGAAACTCTGGCTCGGCCATTTCGGCGTCTGGGCCGACGAAGGCCTGCCGATGTTCCGCACCACGCTGCCGCTGCGCGGCAACTCGGGCGTCACGGTCGAACAGGCCGAGGACATGGTGGAAACCGCCATCCTCGAATGCGAGCGGTTCTATCCCGCGTTCCAATACGTGATCTGGGGCGGCAAGACCGCGACCGAGGCGGTCGAAGCGGCGATGATCGACACCGTCGGCGAGGCGTAATCGTTGCAGGCACCTCTGGTTCTGGTCGGCGGCGGCAAGATGGGTTCCGCCATGCTCGACGGTTGGCTCGAGCGCGGCATGGGGCCCGGTCAGGTCTACGTCGTCGAACCGACCGAGGCGGTCCGCAAGGCGCTCGTCGCCAAGGGCGTCCAAGCCGTCGCCGACGGCGCCGAGCTTGCCGCCGACCTCGCGCCCGGCGTCATCGTGCTGGCCGTCAAGCCGCAAGTCATGGACCAGGTCGCGCCCGCATATGCGCGCTTCGCCGCGGGCGGCGCCGTCTTCCTCTCGATCGCCGCCGGCAAGACCATCCGTTACTTCGAGGCCAAGCTCGGCGCCGGTGCCGCGATCGTGCGCGCCATGCCGAACACGCCCGCCGCGGTCCGGCGCGGCATCACGGTGGCCTGCGGCAACGCCGACATCTCGGCCGCGAAGAAGGCGCTCTCGCTCGACCTGTTGCAGGCCGTCGGCGAGGCCGAGTGGGTCGAGGACGAAGGCCTGATCGACGCGGTCACGGCGCTTTCCGGCGGCGGGCCAGCCTACGTGTTCCTGCTCGCCGAGGTGATGGCCAAGGCCGGTGCCGCCAACGGCCTACCGGCGGAGCTGGCCGAACGCCTTGTGCGGGTCACGGTGGCCGGCGCCGGCGAGTTGCTGCACCAGTCGTCGGAAGCCGCGGCGACGCTCCGCCAGAACGTCACCAGCCCCGGCGGCACGACCGCCGAGGCGCTCAAGGTGCTGATGGCCGACGACGCCTGGCAACCGCTCATGGACAAGGCCATCGCCGCCGCCACGGCGCGCTCCAAGGAACTGGCCAGCTAAGGCCCAGGCCGATCCCCCGCCGACCAAGTTCGCAGACCGGACGTTCACGCGGGCCGGAAAATTTGCTATAGTTGCCGCTTCGGCAGCCGAGCACGATAACGGACGGAGCCCATGGCCCGCAAAGCCAAGAAACCCGGAACACGCAAACCCGCCGCCGATCCGCGTGACCGGTTGATCGACGCGGCCATGACGCTGGCCGCCGAAACCGGCTGGCGCGGGCTTTCGATGCGCGCCGTCGCTGACGCCGCCGGCATGCCCTTGGCCGACGCGCTTGGCGTGTTTGCCGACAAGGGCCGGCTGCTGCGCGGCTTCACCCGGCGCATCGATGCCGCCGTCCTTGCCGGCGGCGGCGCCGTCGACCCGGCCGATACGCCGCGCGACCGCCTGTTCGAAGTGCTGATGCGCCGCTTCGACGAACTCGCGCCCTACAAGCCCGCGGTCCGCCGCATCGCCCGCGACCTCGGGCGCGACCCGCTCGCGCTCTTCTGCCATGCCGACCGTCTCGCCGGCGCCATGGCGCTGATGCTGGAATGCGCCGTCATCGATAGCAACGGGATTTCCGGCAGGCTCCGGGTCAAGGGACTGGCGCTGGTCTATGGCGTCGCGATCCGCGCCTGGCTCGCCGACGACAGCCCCGACCAGGCGGCGACCATGGCGGCGCTCGACCGCGCGCTGATGCGGGCCGAACGCGCGGCGGGGCTGCTATGGCCGGCGGCGCAGGCGACGCCCGCCGATTAATTCGACGCCCGGAATTTCACCTATAAAATTTGTAGATATTTTGTGCATTGCACAATAAAGGTTGACTCGTGCGGCCGGCGGGCGCATATTGCCTCCATGCTGCATTGCACAATATTGTGCGGTCGGTGCCGATTTAATGGGCGGCCGGAGTGCCGTCGCTTTTTGTGGGAGATCACTGATGAACGCTGCTAACAACCCCTTCATGGCCATGGACATGACCAAGATGATGGCCGAACTCGACCCGACCAAGTTTGCCGACAATTTCGCCAAGCTGACCAGCGGCTACAAGATGCCCGAATTCGACATTAACGTCCTGGTCGACGCCCAGCGCAAGAACATCGAAGCGCTCAACGCCGTCAACAAGGCCGCCGTCGAAGGTCTCCAGACCCTGGCCCAGCGCCAGAACGAGATGATCCAGGAAATGATCAAGGAAGCGACCGAGGTGATGACCTCGCTGTCCAAGATCGACGGTCCCGAGGACGCCGCCGTGAAGCAGGCGGAAATGGCCAAGACCGCGTTCGAGCAGGCGGTCGCCATCTCGCAGTCTGTTGTCTAGCTTTTGGCGAACTCGAACACCGAACCCTCGAAGTTGATCAACAAGCGCATCACCGAGAGCCTGGACGAAGTCAAGAAGCAGGCGATGGCGCTGAAGAAGAAGACGAAGTAAGCGACCGCTTCGACCAATCTTCGAGCCTTTTCGAGGGCCGTCCGTATCCGCGGGCGGCTCTTGGCTTTTGCCCGATGCACGGTGCCGGCGTGCAATTGCGGGCGCGCCGCCGACATGTAACCATACCGCGCCGAACGAGAGGGGAGAGGCCGAGATGCACATCGGATACGAGGATTTCACCCGCGTCGACATCCGCGTCGGCACCATCGTCCGCGCCGAACCGTTTCCCGAGGCACGCAAGCCGGCGATCAAGCTATGGGTCGACTTCGGGCCCGAAATCGGTGAACGCAAGACCTCGGCGCAGATCACCCGGCACTACGATCCCGATGCCCTGGTCGGCCGCCAGGTCGCCGGCGTGGTCAATTTCCCGCCCAAGCAGATCGGTAAATTCATGTCGGAGGTATTGGTGCTCGGGTTTCCGGACGGCGACGGCGAGGTCGTGCTGATCGGCCCGGAGCGGAAGGTGCCGGACGGCGGCAAGTTGTTCTGAAGTCGTCCGCCGGTCAATCGTCGGAGCCGGTCGACGTCAGGCCCATGGCCGACCCCTTGATCACCGCCTGGGTGCGGTTGGAAACGTCGAGCGCCTTCAGGAGCGCGGTCACATGAAGCTTCACCGTGCCCTCGGCGAGGTTGAGGGAGCGCGCGATCTCCTTGTTGGAATAGCCCTTGGCCATCAGATCGAGCACATCGCACTGGCGCGGCGTCAACGGCCCCTTGCCGCCGTCGCCGCCGCGGCGGTCGCTACCGTGGTCGTTGTCGGTGGCGCCGAGCAGGCTGGTCGGCAGATAGACGCCGCCCGAGAACACCAGCTTGAGCGCGCTCAGCACGACGTTGCTGTCGAGTGTCTTGGGTACGTAACCCGAAGCGCCGCAATCCATCGCCTTGCGGATTTCATTGCCGCCTTCCATGGCGGAAACGACCACGACCGGCACGTCGCCGATTTCCCCGCAGAGCTTGCGCAGGCCGGCGAAATCGTCGAGCCCCGGCATGCCGAGGTCGACGAGCGCCATGTCGAACGGCGGCAGTTCGCGCACCGCGGCGCGCGCTTCTTCGTAGTTGGCGGCATCGATCACCTCGACCCCATCGTCGAGCCCGAGAAGGATATGCTTCATCCCTTCTCGAAACAGGGCATGGTCGTCCGCGAGCAGAACCCTTAGGGTTTTGGCGTTTGACACATAGGCCTCCAGTTTCGATGTTCGATGGCCGGATCGTGACCCTTGGTCCGCGCCAATAGGGTTAGGCTTACGCCCAAAGCTATAGACTATTATATAAAACTATTGCAAGTACCGCGAGGGCAATGATCCATGCTGCCCGACCCGGATGTCACAACGGCAGGCGGATGCGGACCCGAAGCCCACCTAGGCTTGAATCCTCAAGATGAATCTCGCCGCCGAGCCCGCGGACCGCGTCGCGGACGATGGACAAGCCGAGGCCGACGCCGCCGGTGTCCGGATTGCGCGAACTCTCAATACGGTAGAACGGCTTGAACACGTCTTCGCGCTTGTCGGGTGGAATGCCGGGGCCGTCGTCCTCGACGATGACTTCGGCATGGCCGGTGCGAAGACCGGCCCGCACCGTCACGTGCTCGCCATGCCGAGCCGCGTTCTCGAGGATGTTGGTGACGCAGCGCCGGAACGCCATAGGTTTGAGCGACACCTCGATCTCGCCCTCGGTGTGCAGGTCGATCTTGGCGCCGTTGCGCCGGACCTGTTCGACCGCCTGGTCGAGCAGGCGGCTCATGTCGGTGGGCACCGGCTCCTCGCCACCCTCGCCTCGCGCGAACGCGAGGTAGCCTTCGAGCATATGTTCCATTTCGGCGATGTCGCCCTTGAGGTCGGAAGCGTCGGCGCCGAGCATCTCGAGCTGCAGCCGCATGCGCGTCAACGGCGTGCGCAGGTCGTGCGACACGCCGGCGAGCATGTCGGTGCGCTGGCGGATGTGGCGCACGATGCGCTCGCGCATGGCGATGAACGCCGCCGCCGCCTGGCGCACCTCGGCGGCGCCTTCCGGCTTGAAGCTGTCGACCTCGCGGCCCTTGCCGAAATCGTCGGCGGCGAGCGCCAGGCGGCGGATCGGCTTGACCTGGTTGCGCATGAAGATGGTGGCGACGCCGAACAGGATCAGCGAAGTGCCGACCATCCAGGCCAAGAAGACGTAGATGGTGCTCGACGACAACCGCTTGCGCTGCGTCACCACGTGCAGCACGGCGTCAGGCAGCTGGATGTCGATGGCGACGTGGCGGGGCATGCTGTCGCTTTCGATGCGGAACGGCTTGCCGACGTACTCGTGGATCGCCTGGATCAGGGCCTGGTCGGTCAGGTCGTCGGCCGTCGGCTCGGCGCCTTTGAGAATGGCGCCCTCGCGCACGGTGACGACCAGATGCATGTTGTTGGCGGCGATGTCGAAAACCCAGGCGCGGTCCTGCGGCGACGGATTGGCGCGCAGCATGTTGATGATGGCGGCGATATCGCCGGCGACGCCGCGCGCCAGGCGCAGCGACACCTTGTCCCAGTGGCTTTCGAAGAAGATGATGCCGGAGACGAGCTGCAGCAGCATCAGCGGCACAACGATGATGAGCAGCGAGCGGCCGAGCAGGCTTTTCGGCAGGTATCTCTTGATGCTGAACGCCATGGCGCGGCTCCGCGGTCTTGTCCTCGAGCAGCTTAGTCCGGAACCAGCATGTAACCCTTGCCGCGCACCGTTTGCAAATATCGCGGCATTCGGGGGTCGTCTTCGATCTTGCGCCGGAGCCGGGTGATCTGCACGTCGATGGCGCGGCCGCCGCCCTTGGTGCCGGTGGCGACGATCAGTTCGTCGCGGGACAGCACCTGGCCGGGCCGGGCTGTGAGGGTGCCGAGCAGCGCCAGTTCCACGTCGGTCAGGCGGATCCGCTTGGTGCCTCGGGCAAGCTCGCCCCGATCCGGCCGGAACGTCACCTCGCCGAGCCCGACCTCTTCCGACGCGGCCGTCCGCTCGGGCACCCGGCGCAGGATCGAGTTGATCCGAAGCAGCAGTTCGCGCGGCTCGAACGGCTTGCCGAGGTAGTCGTCGGCACCGCTTTCGAAGCCCTGGATGCGGTCTTCGGCCTCGTTCATGGCGGTCAGCATCAGGATCGGCACGTTGTTGGCGCGCCGCAGGTCGCGGGCAAGCTCAAGACCGCTTTCGCCGGGCATCATGCGATCGAGCACGAGAAGGTCGAACGCCAACGTCTTCAGCTTGGCGCGCGCGTGCGCCGCGTCCTCGGCGCCGCTGGCGACGAAGCCGTTGTCGGACAGGTACTTGACCAGAAGCTCGCGCAGGCGTTGGTCATCGTCGACGATCAGGATGTGCGCCTGGCCGCCCAGGTCAGCCATTGTCGTCGCCGCCGCTGAGCCGAAGGCCGGCCGGATCGTCGATCAGCGCTTCGAGCACGCGCTCGAACTGGGCTTCGGCGCCGGCGCCGGCGCGGGCGACGGCACCGCGGATGCGCGCGCTTTGGCGCCCGGTCAAAAGCGTCTCCAACGCCGCCCCCTTGGCAGTCAGGCTGAGCAGGCGGCGCCGTCCATCGGCCGGGTCGGTTCGCTGCAACACGTAGCCTTCTTCGACCAGTTGGCCGAGCACGCGCGCCAAGCTCTGCTTGGTGATCTTCAGGATCGCCAGCAGTTCGTTGACGGCGATACCGGCGTTGCGGCCGATGAAGTAGATCGCCCGGTGGTGCGCCCGGCCGAAACCGTATTCGGCGAGGATGGCATCGGCCTCACCGGTGAAATCGCGATAGGCGAAGAACATAAGCTCGATTGCCCGGCGCATCGGCGCCTCTGCCGGCTCGGCGGTTCCGATCGTATCGACGGGATGGGTGGCCGGTTCGGGCATTACACTTGCGATCATAGAAAAATAAGTCAGCGTTGTTGACATATATGCACGGAATTGATAATAAACGCAAGAACCTTCGGTTTCGGACTCCATTGTTGAAAGATTATTACCATGGCGACGAGCGGAACATCATTCGACAGCCTCGAGGGGCAAATCTGGTACGACGGCAAGCTGGTTCCCTGGAAGGACGCCAACGTGCACGTACTGACGCACGGGCTGCACTATGCGTCCTGCGTGTTCGAGGGCGAACGCTCCTACGGCGGCAAGATCTTCAAACTGCGCCAGCACACCGACCGGCTGCTCAAGTCGGCCGAGCTGATGGGCTTCGCGATTCCGTTCAACGCCGACCAGATCGACGCCGCCTGCAAGGAGGTGTGCAAGGTCAACGGCATCATCGACGGTTACATCCGGCCCGTCGCCTGGCGTGGTAGCGAGATGATGGGCGTCTCCGCCCAGAACAACACCATCCACCTGGCCATCGCCGCGTGGCCGTGGCCGTCCTACTTCTCGCCGGAAGCGCGCATGAAGGGCATCCGCCTGAAGACCAGCAAGTGGCGGCGTCCGGCGCCCGAGACGGCGCCCGTGCACGCCAAGGCCGCCGGCCTCTACATGATCTGCACGCTCTCGAAGCACGCCGCCGAGCGTGACGGCTACGACGACTCGCTGATGCTCGACTACCGCGGCCGGATCGCCGAGGCGACCGGCGCCAACATCTTCATGGTCATGGGCGACGGCAAGCTGCACACGCCGACACCGGACTGTTTCCTCAACGGCATCACCCGCCAGACGGTGATCGAACTGGCCAAGGCGCGCGGCATCGAGATAGTCGAGCGCGCGATCATGCCGGACGAACTGACGAAGGCGACGGAAGTGTTCCTGACCGGTTCGGCGGCGGAAGTGACCCCGGTCGGCGTCATCGACGAACACACGTTCACCGTCGGCGACATCAGCAAGCTGATGATCGACGACTACGACAAGGCCGTCGGCAAGACCGCCGACGCCGCCTGAGCCGCCATAACCATCGCACCCGCGCCCCGGGCCTGCCGACCGGCACGCCCGGGGCCGTCGTTTCCTGTCGCCTTTTCCCGGACCGGCGCCGCTCGGGGACGCGCGTCGAATCGGCGATGCCTTGTGACGTTTTCGCGCCAAAACCCGCAAGCTTTAAATTTTTGCCGCCAGGGCGAAAAACTATAATTTTTTACTTCACACGCGGTCCGTTTACCGCTAATGAACGGTTTCCCAAGTTAACAGCACCCAAGCACGGGACTGGTAGTTTTAACAATTTGGACGTTCGCCTTCCGGCCAGTGGTCTGGCGGCTGCGTTTAGAGGAGGTACCATGCGTTGGAATGCTATCGAAGCGCAGCCGACGTAGTTCGGTCTAAAAATCCGCAGAATCCGGTTTTCTGCATTCGCCCCGCGGCAGCGAAACGGGCGGCAGAGTGGTTCCGCGATAGGTTCCCCGGCAAAAGCTTCTACGCAGTCAAGGCGAATCCCGCCCCCTGGCTGCTTTCCACGCTGAGTTCGGGCGGCATCAACCACTTCGACGTAGCCTCGATCAAGGAAGCGCGGCTGGTGCGTGGGCTCAGGCCCGACGCCACGCTCGGCTTCATGCATCCGGTCAAGGCGCCGGAGGCGATCGCCGAGGCATACTTCGACCACGGCGTCAGGATATTCTCGCTCGACAGTGAGGCCGAGCTCGAAAAGATCCTGAAGACGACGTCGAACGCCCGCGACCTGACGCTCTGCATCCGCCTGTCCGTGCCCGGCCAGCACGCGAAGATCCCGCTCGGCGCCAAGTTCGGCGTCCGCGGCAATGATGCGGTCACCTTGATGCGGCGCACCCGCCAGGTCGCGCAGCGGCTCGGCGCCTGCTTCCATGTCGGCAGCCAGACCCTGGCGCCTTCGGCGTTCACGGCGGCCCTCGACGTGGTGCAACGGACGGTGATCCGTTCCGGCGTCATCCTCGACGTGCTCGACGTCGGTGGCGGTTTCCCGGCCATCTACCCGGGCATGACGCCGCCGCCGCTGGAGCTGTTCATCGCCGAGATCGAACGCTGCTTCGAGATGACCATGCTGGTGCCCGAAAACTGCGAGCTGTGGTGCGAACCCGGCCGCGCGCTCTCGGCCGAAGCCGCGTCGCTGATCGTCCGTGTCGAACATCGCAACGGTTCGTCCCTGCACATCAACGACGGTGTGTTCGGCGCGCTGTTCGACGCCGGTACGCTCGGCTGGCGTTATCCGGTCTCCCAGATCGGCCAGGAAGACGGTGCCGTGTCGCTTAAGGCATTTCGCTTCTTCGGCCCGACCTGCGACGATCACGACATGATGAAGGGACCGTTCATGCTGCCGGAAGGCATCAGGGCGGGCGACCACGTCGAGATCGGCATGCTCGGCGCCTACGGCGCCACCATGCGCAGCGACTTCAACGGCTTCGCCACGCACGAAGACATCGAAG
>JAYNJY010000128.1:0-4461 GCA_038110665.1 Rhodospirillaceae bacterium
CCTTGTAGGCGTTGATGAACCACTCGTTCAGCGGCGTCTTGCGGTCCTTGACGAGGACGCCGTACGGGCCGCGGGCGCCCAGGATCAGGCCTTCCGGCATCTTCTTGCCGAGCCGGTAGGCGGCGGTGCCGCCGACGGTCAGCACCACTTTCTTCTGCTTGAACAGGCCGCGCGCCACGCCCTGGAAGATGAACGCCTCGAGATCGCCGCCCCAGAAGCTGGAGTGCACCAGGTCGGACTTATCGAGCGACATGGCCGAAATCTCGGTGCCGTACTGGCCGGCGAAGATCTTCGGGAACTGCAGCTTGTCCGATGCCTTGGCGCCGCTCATCAGGACGTTCATCGAGAGGTCGAAGTCGCGCCAGGAATCCTGGCCCCAGGCGTAGTTCTGGTTGATCCCGGTGTAGCCCTTGACGTCCGGCATCTGCTTCTTGATGTAGTGCGCGGCGGCGACGTTGTCGGCGGTCGCGTGCGACATCGTGCGGAAGATGTAGGTGCGGTCGCCGTCCTCGAAAATGCGCGGCGTGCCGCAGACGGTGAAGATGGTCAGGCGTTTCAGCTCCTCGACCACCGGCGCCAGCGCGACGCAGGATCCCGACGAGATGTAGCCGATCACGGCGTCAACATTGCGCTTCTGCACCAGGTTGCGATATTCCGCGACCTGCTTGGTGGAGCCGCCGGATTCGTCGACGAAGATCGGCTCGGCCATGGCGCCCGCGAAGCCCTTGGTGTTGTAGGGCGCGGGCAACTGACCGGCGTTGGCGGCGTTGATCACCAGTTCGGCGCCGTTTCGCGCCGGCACCCCGAACGGGCCGGCGGCGCCGCCCGACAGGAACGACGGCACGGCGAACGTAATCTTGTCTTTCGCCTGGGCACAGCCCAAGCCGAGCGCCAGCGCCGAGACGGTGACGGCGGCGGTTGTCACGAGCTTCTTGGTCAACATCGTTTACCTCCCTAGTGGCTGATGATGTTTTTCGGTTTCTTCGCCCTGGCGCCCGGCGGCGCCCGGAAATTGATCGGCAAAGCATAGTCGATTGACGGAGCGGCGCAAGGCCGGCGCACCGCCAGCAGCACCGACACGACGGCGGCAAGAGCCACAGGATCTCCTCACGGTAGTCGAGGTCATTCAACAGGGCTTCGGCTGGACCTTCGTGGAAGACCTGGACCGGATTCAAGCCCGTGAAGAGCGGCGCCGTCCCGGATACGGCCGCGGCATAAGCTCTGCTTATAGCGACCATACCCAATCCCTGTTTCCTCTCGGCGGTGCGCCTCCATATGTTTCCCTCGGATCGGCGTGGCTAGGCGTCGACCGGTCGGCGCATGGCGCATGCTCCACTCTCCCTGGAAGCGCCAAGCGCCGCCGCCGCGCGCGGGACGGCCTTGCGGACGCCGCGCGTTTTGCGTTATTGCGGGAACACCGAGACCATCGACAGGACAAAGCCCATGACCAGCGACAATCTGATGAACGGCGGCCAGGTGATCATCGACTACCTGATCCGCGAAAAGGTTCCCTACATCTTCGGGCTTTGCGGCCACGGCAACATCGGCCTGATCGACGCCATGTACGAGCGGTCCGACGACATCAAGACGATCTCGGTCCACCATGAGACGGTGTCGGGCTTCATGGCCGACGTCTACTACCGGGTCTCGGGCCAACCGACGGCGACCTTCACGTCCTGCGGGCCAGGCTCGGCCAACATGCCGATCTGCCTCGGTAACGCGTTCCTCGATTCCGTGCCGTTCCTGGCGATCACCGGCAACGTGCCGACCAACCAGTTCGGCCGCGGCGCCTTCCAGGAGCTCTACCGCCACTATCAGGCCGACTTCCCCTCGACCGTGCAGGCCTATTGCAAGCGCGTCTACCAGCCGACCCGCGGCGAGCAGGTGCCGATGATGGTCCGCCAGGCCTGGAAGACGATGGTCACCGGCCGGCCGGGTCCGGTAGTCCTCGACGTGCCCTTCGACATCTTCAAGGAGGCCGCCGCCGAAGAGGCGCCGAAGCCGGAGGAATGGATGGCCGGTATCTCGTCGCGTTGCGGCGCCGACCCTGAAGGCGTCACCAAGGCCGTCGACATGCTGTTGGCCGCCGAGAAACCGGTGATCGTCATCGGCCAGGGCGTGCGCTACGGTGGCGCCGCCGACGACCTTCTGGCGCTGGCCGAACGGCTGCAAATCCCGGTCGCCGCCTCGGCCAGCGGCTTGGGTGGCATCCCGGTCGAACACCCGCTGTCGCTGGGCCTGGTGCAGCGCGGCGGCACCTACCAGGCGAACCACGCCTGCCGGCAGGCCGACGTGCTGCTGGCCCTGGGCGTGCGCTTCGACGACCGCACGGCGAGCTCGTGGCTGCCTGGCTACTCCTTCACCATCCCGCCCTCGAAGCTGATCCACGTCGACATCGACCCCGAGGAGATCGGCCGCAACTACCCCGTCACGCTCGGCCTGATGGCCGACGTCCGGACCTTCCTGCGCCAGGTCCTGCAGGAGGTGGAGGCGCGCGGCGCCGGCGAGCCCAGCGACGCGAAGCGGCAATGGCTGGCCGAGATCGACACCTACCGGGCGAAGTGGGACGCCTTCATCGCGCCGGGCATGACCGACGGCTCGACCCCCATCAACCCGCAGCGCGCGGCCGTTGAGATCGACAAGGCGCTGCCCGAGGACGCGATCCTGGTTTCCGACATCGGCGTCCACCACAACTGGCTTTTGCAGTTCTGCAACCCGACCCGACCCGACAGTCTGATCGGCTCGATGGGCTTCGGCCCGATGGGCTTCGGCGTTGCCGGCGTGCTGGGCGCCAAGCTCGCCGCGCCGGACCGCCCGGCCGTCTCAGTCTGCGGCGACGGGGCGTTCTTCATGCACGCCAGCGTGCTCGGCACGGCGGTCGAATATGACATCCCGGTCGTCTGGGTGGTCTGGAACAACTACGCGTATGGCTCCATTCGGGGCCTGCAGCGCGGTTACCTGGAGAAGCGCGAACTGGCCACCGACTTCTTCCATCCCGAAACCGGCCAGCCCTACAACCCGGACTTCGCGAAGATGGCCGAATCGGCCGGCGTCACCGGCGTCAGCGTCGACACCCCGGGCGCGCTCGGCGACGCCATCCAGGAAGGCATCAAGGCGAACCGGCCGTTCCTAATCGACGCCAACATCGGCGGCGACCTGAACCCGCCGGGCGCCGGCGTGTGGGAACTGCCGGGCATCGGCATCAACAAGCCGGCGATCGGGGAGCGGTATATCCCAAAAAGCTGACGTCACGGCCGCCGTGCCGTGCCGCCTCATGCTTCGACAGGCTCAGCATGAGGGTTTGCTCCAAACCCCGGTTGCTCATGCACGACCTCATCCTGAGCCCGTCGAAGGATGGGCGACTCGCCCCAGCTTCACCTAGCCGCTATGCTGAGTGCCAAACCGAGCAACCAAGGGGGAGGCATCCATGCCCGCGAATGGAACCGATCTGCCGGCGGTCGGCTGGATCGGCGTCGGCAACCTGGGGGACCCGATCTGCCGGAACCTGATCGGCGCCGGCATCGCGCTGACGGTCTACGACATCGATCCGGCGCGCACGGCCGCGCTGGCCGAGGCCGGGGCGGCGGTGGCCGGATCGCCGGCCGAGACGGCCGCGGCCAGTGAGATGGTGTTCTCGGCGCTGCCGACCAACCAGGCGCTGAAGGCCGTCGCCGCCGAACTGACTGGCACGCTCAAACCCGGCCAGGTCTACGCCGATATTTCCACCGTCTTGCCCGACGCGTCGGCCGAAGTCGCCGACATACTGGCGTCCTCGGGCGCGCTCTATCTCCGTTCGACCGTGTCCGGCAGCACCGCGAACGCGGTCGCCGGCACGCTCGGTATCTTCTGTTCTGGCCCCCGAGAGGCCTACGACAAGGCGTTGCCGGTGCTGGGGAAGATCGGCAACCGGTCCAGCTACAACGGCGAGGGCGAGGAGGCGCGCATCCTCAAGCTGCTGGTCAACATCCTGGTTGCCGCAACCCCGGTATTGGTCGGCGAGGCGCTGGCCTTCGGGCGGCGCAGCGGCCTCGACTGGGACGCGATGATCGACGCCATCGCGTCGTCCGTCGCCGCCTCGCCGGTGATCGGCTACAAGGTCGACACCATGAAGTCGCGCGACTGGACCCCGGCGGCGACAGTAGACCTGGTCGCCAAGGACATGACGCTGGCGCTGGACTGGGGCCGCGAACAGGGCGTGCCGATGCCGTTCGCGTCGTTGACCCGGCAGTTGGTCGCCGGTTTCCAGGCGTCGGGGGACGGCGAGAAGGACTTCTTCTATGCGCTCACCTGGCCGGAACGGATGATGGGCGAAGGCGGCGACAGCTAGGCTTCGGCGCCGGCCGCCTCGCCACGGTCGGCCGCGCGCCGGCCCTTGTTCGAGCGCTCGTTCGGCCGCTGACGCCGGCGGTCGGGACCGAAACACGACCGCGAGCGGACGAACTGTCGTGGCCGCTCGATCAC
>JAYNJY010000128.1:4471-6517 GCA_038110665.1 Rhodospirillaceae bacterium
ATGCAGATCCGCTCATAGAGTTTCTTCGCCGACACCGGCTTGGCCAGGTATTCGGTGATCCGGGCGTCGCGGGCGATTTCGATGTGATGCTTCTCGGTATGGCCGGTCAGCATGATTATCGGCACGAACGGATTGCGCGAATCGTCGCCGGTCCGCACCATGCGCACGAACTCCAGGCCGTCGAGCACGTCCATCTTCCAGTCCGCGATGAACAGGTCGGCGTGGAAGGTCGAGAGCGTCTTCAGGACGTTGACGCCATCGCTCGCGGTGCGGAAGTTGCGTATCCGGAAGCTGCGCATGATCTCCTTCAACAACAGCTGCATGTAGCTGTTGTCCTCGACGATCAGCACGCCCATGTTTTCTAGCGCGTAGGCGCTGGTACTCATGAACCGGGCCTCAGGCGAACTTTGCGTAGACCTTCTGCAGGCCGGCCATGATGCCCTGGCCCTCGGCGCCGCCGTCGCCCTTCAGGTTCTTCGCGGCGACCAGCTTGAGCGCATCGAGATTCACAGTCAGCGCCTCGATGAGCGCGCCGTCAACCGACTTGGCATTTGCCGTCAGCCGGTAGATCTGGTCGCCGATCTGCGAGACCAGGCTAAAATCGAAGGTTCCCCCCATCCCACGCAATTCATGTGCGCAGTCGCGAAGCTGCACGAGCGGCGGTGCATCCGTCGCCATGCCGCGCTCTAGGCTCTTGAGGCCGTCTTCCATCACGCGCAGGTCGTCGACCAGCCATTCGCGATACATGCCGCCGAAGTTGATGATCAGGTTCCGGTCGGTGCGTGCCAACAACTCATCGGTAATCGCATTGGGGCCGCCGAGCGAGACCTTGTTCTTGATCCCGTGCGGCGGCGAGATGAACTCAACGCCGTCGTCTTGCTTCTCCAACTCAGGATACCCCGCAACCCGAATTAAACATGCGTCCGTATGCACCGAAGTATGGGACAATTCAATAAACCTTCGGTTGTACGTTGGAAATCTTGGACGCACCCGCCGGGTCGGAGCGTCCGGCGCCTAGCCGGCATCCTGGGCGCAGGCGATGCAGCTCGGCGCCGTCGGGTCCTGTTCCAAACGTTTCGGCTCGATGTCCTCGCCGCAGACCAGGCAGTAGCCGAAGTCGCCCGTGTCGATCCGTTTCAACGCCGCGTCGATCCGCTGCACCTCGAGCCCGCGCCGGCGTTCCGCCTCCAGCGCCATCGCCTGGTTCTGCAACGCGTCCATGCGCGACAGCCGGCCGACCATCGACTGGTCGAGCGTGACGGGCTTGCGTTCGTCCTCCGTCAACTCGGAATCGCGCAGGACTTCGCCGCGCATCGCCTCCAGGCGGGCGCGGAACTTGTCGACGGCGGCTTTCGTCAGGGTCTTCGCCATGATCGCAGGTTCCTCCCGTAGAACCGGCAAAAGCGTGGCATGGCCGGCGCGCCGCGGCAAGCCCACCGCTTGATCGGACCCGGCGGATCGCGTATCACGCGGCGATCCGTTGCCCTGCCCGCCGGAGAGCCGCATGAACCTGCACCGCACCTTCCTGGCCCATGTCCGCGACGCCGTCACCCAGCTCGGCGCCGAGGGCGTGTTGCCGGCCGGGCTGGACACCGCGAACGTCACTGTCGAGCCGCCGCGCGAGGCCGGTCACGGCGACATCGCCACCAACGCCGCGCTGGTTCTGGCGAAGGCGGCCGGGATGAAGCCGCGCGACATCGCGGACGCCCTGGCCGCCCGCCTCGCCGCCCTCGACGCGGTCGCGGCAACCGAGGTCGCGGGTCCCGGGTTCCTGAACCTGACGCTGACACCGAGCGTCTGGCATGCCGAGCTGGCCGACATCCTCCGTGCCGGAACGGCCTACGGCGATTCCGATTTCGGCGGCGGCACCAAAGTCAATGTCGAGTACGTCTCGGCCAACCCGACCGGGCCGTTGCACGTGGCGCACGCGCGGGGCGCGGTGATCGGCGACGCGCTGGCCGGGTTGCTTGCCAAGGCCGGTTTCAACGTGACCACCGAATACTACGTCAACGACGCGGGACGCCAGGTCGAACGGCTCGGCCTCTC
>JAYNJY010000128.1:6527-8146 GCA_038110665.1 Rhodospirillaceae bacterium
CATTGGCGCGCTCGGCGCACCTCCGCTACTGCGAGGCGCTGGGTGAAGCGATCGGCGAGGTTCCGGAAGGCCTCTACCCCGGTGAGTACATGATCCCGGTCGGCCAGGCGCTGGCCACCAAATACGGCGACCGTTTCGTGGGCGCCGACGAGGCCGAATGGCTGGACCCGTTCCGCGACTACGCCGTCGCCGAAATGATGAAGGCGGTGCGCGAGGATCTGGCCGCGCTCGGAATCGAACAGGACGTCTTCACCTCCGAGCGCGCGCTGGTCGAGGCCGGCGCGGTCGAGGCCATGTTCGACGCGCTCGACGCCAAGGGCTTGATCTACACCGGCGTGCTGGAGCCGCCGAAAGGCAAGACCCCGGACGACTGGGAACCCCGCGCGCAGACCTTGTTCAAGACGACGGATTTCGGCGACGACGTCGACCGGCCGCTGAAGAAATCCGACGGCTCGTGGACCTACTTCGCCAACGATATCGCCAACCACCACGACAAGGTGCGGCGCGGCTTCAACGCGATGATCGACATCTTCGGCGCCGACCACGGCGGCTACGTCAAGCGCATGAAGGCCGCCGTCGCGGCGATGAGCGGCGGCGAGGCCGAGCTCGACATCAAGCTCTGCCAGATGGTGCACCTGAAGAAGGGCGGCGAGCCGATGCGAATGAGTAAACGCGCCGGCAACTTCGTGACGCTGCGCGACCTGATCGACGAGGCCGGCAAGGACGTGGTGCGCTTCATCATGCTGACCCGCAAGCAGGATTCGCAGATGGAATTCGACCTCGACAAGGCGCTGGAGCAGACCCGCGACAACCCGGTGTTCTACGTCCAGTACGCGCACGCCCGTTGCCGCTCGGTGATGCGCAACGCGGTCGAGCTGTTCGCCGACGACGAGATCGCGTCAGTCGCGCTGGCCGCCGCCGACCTGGCCTCGCTCGACGATCCGGCCGAGCTCGACTTGATCCGCCGCATGGTCGGCTGGCCGCGCCTGATCGAGAGCGCCGCCGAGGCGCGCGAGCCGCACCGCGTCGCCTACTACCTGCACGACCTGGCCGAGGGCTTCCACGCGCTATGGAACAAGGGCAAGGACGAGGCGCGGCTGCGCTTCATCCACGAAGACGACAAGCCGCGCACGCTGGCGCGGCTAGCCCTGGTGCAGGGCGTCGCGACGGTCGTCGCCTCGGGCCTCGGCGTGTTCGGGGTCGCGCCGGTCGAGGAACTCAGGTGAAACGCGCCGGGCTGCTGACGCCGCGCACTCAGCCGCGTCACTGCCGGGCGCTGGCCGCACAGTGCGACTACATGGCGAAGGCGCTCGAAGTCGGCGGCGTGCCGCCCGCCCGCAACCGCGAGGTCGGCTTCACGACGCTGCTCCGGATCATCGTCGATCAGCAGATTTCCGTGCAGGCCGGCGCTGCCATCTGGGCCAAGTTGGAGACGCGCCTCGGCGACGTCACGGCGGAACGCATCCTGGCGGTACGCCAGCCGACGCTGCGCAAATGCGGCCTCAGCGGCCAGAAGGTGCGCTACGCGCGCGAACTGGCGTCGGCGGTGATCGGCGGATCGCTCGACCTGGACGGCCTGAAACGGCTCGACGACGCGGCGGCACAGGCGCAGCTCACGG
>JAYNJY010000128.1:8156-8920 GCA_038110665.1 Rhodospirillaceae bacterium
ATGGGGATCGGCGTGTGGACGGCGGAGATCTACCTTATGTTCGCCATGGGCCGGCCCGACGTGATGCCGGCCGGCGACCTGGCGTTGCAGATCGCCGCGCAGCGGCTGGTCGGCGCCGAGGAACGGTTGAGCGCGAAGCAGCTCCGTGAGCTGGCCGAGCGCTGGCGCCCCTACCGCACCGCGGCGGCGCTCATGCTCTGGCAGTTCTACCGCCGGATGCCGCTGATGACCGCCAGGGACACGGCGCCGTAGACGCGGGTAAATGCGTGTGTATTTCCTTGGGTGGCGGCGCTGTGATAGGATTTCGCTCATAATGTGCCAATAGGGAATCCTAGGGATCGAGGCCAAGAACGTGTTTTCCCGCATTGCATCGGGTGCGTGCGCCGCGCTGGGCGCGGCGGCGCTGGTATTGGTGCTGGCCCAGCCGGCCGGCGCCGACGAGGCGAAACCGAAGGATCCGGCCGCGCCGGCGACGGTCGACGATCGGCTGGAGACCCTGAACCGCTTCACCTCGGGCTTCAACCGGGTGGTCCGTGGCGCCCTCATCGACCCGCTGGTCGACGGCTACCAGGCGGTGACGCCGCAGCCCCTTCAAGACGCCATCGGCAACGCCGGGTCGAACCTGAACGAGCCGGTGACCGCGATCTCCAGCTTCCTGCAGGGCGACACCGACAACGCCGAGAAGGCGACCCAGCGGTTCCTGATCAACTCCACCGTCGGCATCGGCGGGCTCAACGATCCGGCGACGGAGATGGGTATCGAGT
>JAYNJY010000129.1:0-5983 GCA_038110665.1 Rhodospirillaceae bacterium
TCCAAATGCCATATTTCGACCGAGCGGCATTGCTCGGGAAGATCGCCTGGCTTAAGCTTTTCTGCGACAAGTATTGACTCAGAACAGCCATCCCCGGACCGGGCGGGGAGGAGGATTTTTAATGTTTCTATGGCGCCTAAATGACCCTCAGCGCAGGATTTTCATGGCTTTGGCGACACGCATGGCGATGGCCGATGCAAAGGTCCCGCCCGAAGAAGTTCGTCTGCTCGACGATTTCGCGGCGTCACTCGACACCGACATAAAGTCGTCGGGAGAAGCGATTTTCGCCAATCCGGACTTGAGTGCGTTCGATACACATGAATCGCGCACCATCATGGTGCTCGGAGCCCTCGCGGTGGCGCTTTCCGATAATCAATTCCATGTTGACTAATCCTCAGTGCTGACGCAAATCACCGACGCCTTTGGTATCTCACCAAGGAAACTCGCCGAACTACGGCAATGGGCGGAGCGGATCGTAGACGTCTACAACGACTTCCACGGGTTCATCGAGGACCAAGACAACGCATGAACGAGCCCAGCGCTGCGGACGGACCCGATGCCGGCACGGATTCACGGCCGTTGCTGTTCACGCCGGTTTCGTTCCGGGGCGTCGAGGCGCGAAATCGCATCGTTGTCGCACCCATGTGCCAATACCATTCCGACGATGGCGGCCCCACCGACTGGCAGACGATGCACCTTGGCCGGCTCGCTGCCGGCGGCCCGGGCATCGTCTTTGGCGAAGAATCGGCGGTCGAGCGGCGTGGCCGCAAGACCTACGCCTGCGCCGGCATCTATAAGGACGAACATGTTCCCGCCTATCACCGCCTGACCGAATTCATTCGCGAACAGGGCGCCGTCCCGGCAATCCAATTGGGGCACTCGGGCCGCAAGGCTTCCTGTCACACGGCGGTGAAGGACTGGCGACCGCTCGCCGACGAGGACACCGCCGACGGATTGGCGCCGTGGCAGGGCCTGGCGCCGAGTTCGCTTGGTCAGCCACCACGCCGCTTCCTGCCGAAGGAAATGGACCGGGACGACATCCGCATTGTGCTCGACGCGTTTCGAGAGGCAGCGCGGCGCAGCATGGACGCCGGTTACGACATCGTCGAAGTTCACGGCGCGCACGGCTACCTGATCCATCAGTTTCTCTCGCCGATCTCCAACCATCGTTCAGATGCATACGGCGGCGACATCGCGGGGCGCATGCGTTTTGCGCTGGAGGTCGCCGAGGTGGTTCGCGCCGCCTGGCCGCAAGACCGACCTGTGTTCTATCGCATTTCCGTCGTTGATGGCGAAGGTGGGGCATGGTCTCTCGAGGATTCGATCGTGCTGTCGCACGAATTGAAGGCGCGTGACATTGACCTGATCGACGTCTCGTCGGGCGGCATCTTCGGCGATACCGAAATGCCGGCCGTGCCGCGCGTTCCCGGATACCATGTCGGCTTCTGTGATCGCATTAAACGCGAGGTTGGCATTCCGACCATCGCCGTCGGCGGCATCACTGAGGCACCCCAGGCCGAGGCGATCCTGCAGGCCGGCCAGGCAGACCTCATCGCCCTTGCACGCGAGCTGCTGTGGAACGCCGATTGGCCGGCGCATGCTGCGCAATCGCTCGGCCTCAAGGATCCGTTCGGCATCATGCCCGAGGAATACGCCCATCGCCTGCGCCAGCGTGAGGCCCAGAGGGCGATGCCGCTCAACCAGGGCGGCGCCGAGACCGAAGCCGCCATGCGCGCACTACTTGGTGGCGGTTGAGCATCCGTTTCATCGATCAATCCCGAGAGAGGCACATGATCCAAAAAATCGCCATCTTCGGCGCCGGCGCGCTCGGCGGACACGTCGGCGCCTACCTGGCCAGGAACGGCCACGACGTCACCCTGATCGACCCCTGGCCTGAACACGTTGAACACATGCGCGCCCATGGCCTGACGCTCGAAGGCCAGACCGAGCCCGAATGCTTCACCCAACCGGTCAACGCAATACATCTAACCGAGTTGCAGGCGGTCGCCAACGGCAAGCTCTTCGATTTCGCCTTCGTCGCCATAAAGTCCTACGACACCGTCTGGGCCACCGAAATGATCCGGCAATACATCGAACCCGGCGGTTTCACGGTCTCGCTCCAGAACGGCATCAACGAGGAGCGCATGGCCGGCGTCATCGGCTGGGGCAAGACGGTCGGCTGCATCGCGTCGACCATCGCCGTCGAACTCGACGCGCCCGGACACATCCGCCGCAACGTCAAGCTCGGTGGCGAGCAACACACGATCTTCCGCGTCGGCGAGCCGCACGGCCGCATCACCGAACGCGCCGAGATGATCGCCGGCTTGCTCAAGTGCGTCGACAGCGCCAAGGCGACAACCAATCTCTGGGGCGAGCGCTGGTCGAAGCTCGCCGTCAACTGCATGCGCAACCCGATCTCGGCGGCGACCGGGCGCGGCGGCAACGACAACGACTCCGATCCGGTGACCCGCTGGCTGGCGATCCGCGTCGCCGCCGAGGCGGTCGAGGTCGGCCGGGCGCTCGGCTACACCATCGAGCCGGTCTACGGCATCGCGCCCGACGACCTGGTCGGTGCCGCCAGGGGCGACAAGGCGGCGCTCGAGCGGGTCGAGCAGCGCCTGTTCGAAAACATGAAGCGGCGCTCGATGAAACAGAAGCCATCGATGGGCCAGGATATCGACAAGGGCCGCCGCACCGAGATCGATTTCATCAACGGCCTGGTGGTCGAAAAGGCGGCCACCCTCAACATCTCCGTCACCGCCAACCGCGGCATCATCGAGGCGGTCAAGAAGGTCGAACGCGGCGAGGCGAAACCGAGCCCGGAACTGGTCGCCGGCATCTGAGCCGCGGCAGGTTCAACTCCCCGGCCACTTGACCTTGTCCTGAACGCGCGCGTCGAAGCGCGCCACGTCGACGACGACGCGCCTGTGCGTGCCCTCGCCGATCAACCCGGCCTCGTCTAGCGCCTCGACCCGGAGCGTCACCTTGTTGCCGTCGGCCTCGAGCACCTCGGCCTTGGCGGTGACGTGCATGCCGACCGGCGTGGCGGCGACGTGGCTGACGTCGAGATGGGTGCCAAGCGACTGGCGTCCGGCCGGCAGATGCTTCTCCATGGCGTCGAGGGCGGCGGCCTCCATCAGGTTCATCATCACCGGCGTCGCCAGGACCCGGATCGCGCCGGACCCCACGCGGCTCGCGGTGTGGTCCTCGCCGACCACCGTCTTGGCGCTGCCGCCGAGACCGGGCCGGAGCTCGGTCATGCCGGGACGAATTCCAGCACCGAATCGAGCGCGTCGATACGGGCGACGACGCCCCCCGCGGTCTCCCGCGCGCGCACGCCGGCCGGCGGCGCGGCCAGGATCCGCTTGATCGGCCCCATGTCGTCGCAGGCGCAGACCATGGCGCCGAAGATGCCCTTGCGGCCGTTCATGTCCGAGGCGAGGTCGCCGTAGCGCGCCTGGTACTGCGCCGGCGTCAGCACGCTCAACTTGCCGCCGTCGAAGGCGACCGCACCGCCGGCCGCCGCGCCGCCGAGCAGCTGGGCGAACTTGGCGGCCTCTTCCTGGGCGGCTTCGGAGACGGTGACGAATTCCGGCATCTTGACGACGCGGTTGGCGTGGCGCTGCCATTCCGGCCGCCACAGCAGTTCCGGCGTACCGTGTTCGCAGTAATAGACGCGCCCGCCCGGGAACACGTCGGCGCGCACGGTGACGGTGCGGAACTTGGCGTCGGGCTTGCTGTCGCCGAGATCGACCGGCCGCGAGAACGCGCGCGGCGGATCGCCGGCCATGCCGCAGGCCTCCAGGTGCTTGAACTGGGCGTCGACGTCGGTCGTCTTGAACACGATGCCGTTGATGCCGATCAGCGCGCCGGTGAGGTCGGGCCGCTGATGCGGCTCGCCCTCGGGGATGCCGAGCAGCTCCATGTAGTCGGTGCCGAACATCATCAGGTGGTTGATCGAGCCCAACGTATGACGGCCCTGCGCGGTCAGCGTGAAGCCGAGCGCGGTAAAGGTCGCCGCCGCCGCCGGCATCGTCGCCTTGACGTTGATGACGGTATGGTCGAGCTGGTTCCTGGAAGCCATGATCCCCTCCCCTAGCCGGCGACCGGCACGTAGGTACCGCGCCCGACGGCGACGAGGCCGCCGTCCTCGTTGGTGACGTCGATGTCGACCACGGCCGCCGACCTGCCGCGCCGGCGCACCACGGCCGTGCCGATGACGGCGTCGCCGACGGCCGGCTTCAAGTAGTCGATGCGCAGGTTCATGGTCGGCACGCCGCCGCCGACCATCATGCCGATGGCGAAGTCGCCGACGATGTCGATGAACGCGGCCAGCGGCCCGCCGTGGAACTGCTTGGTGCCGGGCCGGCGTTCCATGGTCGGCGACTGCGGCATGCGGACCGTGATCGCCATCGCATCGTAGTCGAGCGACACCACTTCCAGATTCAACGACGAAATGAAGGGCGAGCGGGTGAAGATCGCCTGGATGGCGGCCTTGTCCAACTTTTCCGGTTCGGTCTTGTCGTTCATGTCCGCTTCCCCCTTACGGCTTGAGAATGACTTTGCCGAAGACCTCGCGGTCCTCGATCATGCGGAATGCCTCGTTGACCTCTTCCAAGGGCAACTCGCGGTCGATGATCGGATCGAGCTCGTTCTTGGCGACCATGTCGATCAGCGCCTCTAGCTCGGGCCGGAGCCAGCCGTTGGCGCCCAGCACCTTAAGCTCGTAGGACCAGATGAAGCGGAGATCCTCCTTCGGGTCGAAACCGGCGGTGGCGCCGCAGGTCAGGACCTTGCCGCCGCGATGCAGCACCTTCAAGGACGGCACCCAGGTGTCGCCGCCGGTGAAGTTGACGACCACGTCGACGCCCATCTCCCACTTGCGGCGATGCGGCTTGCCGAACTTGTTCCACACCCACTTGTGGAACTCCTCCTCGACGTAGTTGATGCCGTGATCGGCGCCGAGCTCGGCCAGGCGGTCGAGCTTGGACTGCGACGACGCGCAGGCGATGACCTCGCAGCCGCGCGCCTTGGCGAGCAGCACGGCACAGGTGCCGACGCCGCCCGACGCGCCCAGGATCAGCACCTTGTCGCCCTTCTGCACCTCGCCGATGGTGTACATCATGCGATACGCCGTGCCGTAGGCGACCGGCAGGCAGGCGGCGTCCTCGAAGCTGACGGCATCGGGCAGCGCGACGAGGTGATGCGTCGGCACCTTGCAGAATTCCGCGAGGCCGCCGTGCCACATCTCGCCCATCAGCCCGCCGCCGCCGACCCGGTCGACCGGATCGACGAGCACGCGCTGGCCGACCTTCCAATCCTTGACGTTGGAGCCGACCTCGACGATCTCGCCGGCGAAATCGAGCCCCATAATGCAGGGCATCGGCACCTTGATGCCGGGCATGCCGCGCCGGGTGAAGATGTCGTGATAGTTCAGCGACGTTGCGCCGACGCGGATGACGACGTCGTCGGCTTCCGGCTTGGGATCGGGAAAATTCGTGTCGACGGCGATCGAGCCTGGCCCCCCATGCTCGTGGATCACTGCTGCTTTCATTTTGGTCTGGTCCTCCTCTTGAAATCTCTTATTCGGCGGCGCTGTCGGGCGCCTTGGCCCATAGCTCCAGCGCCGTCGCGCCCAAGCCCTTGCGGTCGATCTTGCCGGGCCCCATCAGGGGCAACCGATCCAGAAAGAACACCCGCCGCGGATGCTGGTATGCGGGTGCTCGGGCGAGCGCGTATTTTTTCAGCTCCTCTTCGCCGAGATGCGCGCCCGGCATGAGAACGACGAAAGCAACCGGCTTCATGCCCTTGATGTCGTCGGGCACCGGCACGACGCAGGCCATTTCGACCTCCGGGTGGGTCATCAGCGTCGCCTCGACCTCGCCCGGATAGATGTTCTCGCCGCCGCAGTTGAACATGTCGTCGACGCGGCCGACGAACTGGAAGGCGCCGGTCTCGGGATCGCGACGGAACACGTCGCCCG
>JAYNJY010000129.1:5993-7335 GCA_038110665.1 Rhodospirillaceae bacterium
CTTCGGAGAAAACCTCGGTTGTCTTTTCCGGCAGGTTGAGGTAGCCCGCCATCGCCGCCGGCGTGCGCTGCCACAGTTCGCCTTCCTCGGCGTCCTTGCCGTCACGGCCGACCAACCGTAGATCGACGCCGTCCGCCGGCCAGCCCACGGAAGACTGCGGCGCGACCTTGCCGGGCCTGGGCCCGAACACGACAGGCCCGGCCTCCGTGGTGCCGTAGACGTTGGTCAATTGCGCGCCGGGAAATGCCGCGGACACCCGTGCCCAAAGGTTCGCCGATACCGGTGCCGAACCCATGCGCACCGAGCGAACCGACGACAGGTCGGCATTTTCGATCAGGCCCGGTTCCGCCAGGCACATTGCCAGCATGGGCGGCACGCATGTCAGCATCGAACATTTGAAACGGCTGATGGCGTCGATATAGGAATGGGTGGTGAATTCCGGCAGCAGCACTACCTCGGCATCGACACCGAAGGCGAACAGCGTCGTGCAGAGCGCGTTCATGTGATAGAGCGGCGCCGCCACGAGAAAGCGCTCGCCTGTCTGGTTCCCGGCCTTGGCGACCCGGTAGTTGTGCGCCCAGACATGGCCCGCGTGGGTCAGCGCGACCCCTTTCGGCCGGCCGGTCGAACCCGAGGTATAGAGCACCATGGCAATGCCGTCGGCGCCCGCGTCATAAATGTCGAGCGGCCCCGGATCGCACATGGCATCGAAACTGCCGTCGTCGAAATCGAAAACCGGAAGGCCCGTCGCCAGCGCATCCACCCGCTCGCGCCGCGAGCCGTCGCAGATGATCGCCTTGGCGGCGGCATCGCCCATGATGAAGGCGACCGTATCGGGCGGAAACTTGTGATTGATCGGCACCGCGACGAGTCCGGCCCGCAGAATGCCCAGGAACGCGACCAGGAACTGGGCGGAGTTGGCAGACAGCATGACGACCGCGTCGCCGGGCTTGAGCCCCGTCCCCAGCAGGCCGCGCCCGCAGGCGTCGGCGGCGGCCTCTAGCTTAACCTGGGTCCATTCCCGTGGTGCGTCCCAGTCGCGGCAATCGGTCAGCACCAGGCGTGCGCTCGGCCCCGCGGCGCCGTGATCGCGATGAAAGATGTCCCCCAGATTGGCGGTGTCCCGCACGGTCATGGTGCTGTCCTCGTTTCTGCCCCACCGGCCGTCGCGGGCGACGATGAATTGTGCGGGGACGGACCTAGCCGGTCAAGCCGCTCTGGCGTCAAAAAACCGGCTCGGAAAATTCGTTTCGATTCCGTTTTACGGGGAAGAATCGACGCTTGTTTTCAATGGCTTGAAAAAAGTGACGAAACAAAAACGGCTCTCCCGACGGTACTTTGA
>JAYNJY010000129.1:7345-8774 GCA_038110665.1 Rhodospirillaceae bacterium
AATCGAATTTTCAGGCATGGCGTGCCGCTACCTCCCAACGCCAAGCGCGCGCCGGCAGCCGAAATGGCTTTCACGCGCACCGAGTCGCGCGGAATATTTGCACTATTTTCTTAAATGTAAAATATTTCCTATCATATTAAGAATTTAAAACTTGCAGACGTTGTCCTTGAATTTTTCCTTGTTCGGGCTCTTCCTCGAACAACACCTCGATGGTCTTGCTCGCCAAGTCGTCACCGATGCCGACGATCACCACCCGGTAGTCGCCACGGCACTCCTCCTAGAGCCACTCCTCGACGGCGGAAAGCGCACCGTAGAAGGTCAGGCGTACACCGTGCGTCAACCGCTAGCCCCCGCCGTTGTGCCGCCGGGTTGGTTGATCTTCCGTGTTCTGGTTCATTGGTTTTCCTGACGGGCCGGGGGTTAGCGAAGCAAGCGGGTCGATGGAGCGAACATAGCCGGGCGGCGGCATGCCACCGCATCCCCATTTGGGGCCCCCCTCGGTCGAAATGTCGGAAAAGGAAACGGAACCGGGATCAGGCGTCGGGTTCGGCGTTGGGAAACACCAGCCTAGAGACGCCGTCCGCGGCTTCAAGGCGCGCGATCTCGTCCGGCGTCAGCTTGAAGGAATAGTCGAAGGCGCCGATCACGTGCATAGGCTCGCCGGCGTCATTGTCGAGGCCGAGCCAGATCACCTCGTAGTTGCGCGACACGCGGCTATCCGCCGTTTCGACCACGCCGAAGGCGCGCACCGGGCTTTCCTGGCCGAGCGTCAGGTTGAACTGCCGGATCATCACGTCCGTGCTTTCCGGCGACAGGTTGGCGCCGACCAGCTTGTTGGTGGCGTCGAAGCCGAGTGCCCGCACCAGGCCAGCCCCCCAGCCCTATAAACTCGCGTCCGCCGTCGACCTTGTCGTGGATGGCGATGACCGGCGCGATGTCATAGGTCGCCATCAGGTCGATGTCTCGGAGCCTGGGGCGCACCCGGTCGCCCTTGACCAGACGCCAATAGCCGAGCAGGCGATTGGCCACCGGCGAGACGAATTCGCTCGTCAAATCTGCGCGGGAGCAGCTGAGCCGGGCCTTTGGGTTGAACGATTGCATCGACCGTTCGTGACGCGCCGAAAACCATCGGCGCGTTCACGCCATCACCGCGGCGTCACTTGACCGCCGAAAACGCCGTCGGCTTGAGGATGACGTTTTCGATCGACGCGACGATGGCGCCGTCCCGTTCGGTCTCGGCCCGCTTCTCGATCCATTCGGGATCGCTCTGGAACGCGGTCCACTTGGCCTCGCGGTCGGCCAGGCTGTCCCACGCGATCAGGTAGTAGAGCGCCTGGTTGGACGGCCCGATCTCGACCGTCCAGAAGCCGGCCTGGCGGATGCCGTGGCGCTCCCACAGCTTGAGCGTGATGGTGTCGAAGCGCTTCAA
>JAYNJY010000130.1:0-8722 GCA_038110665.1 Rhodospirillaceae bacterium
CGCCGGAAATGCTGGAGCGGGTCGATTTCGCGCCGTTCAAGGCGCTTGCCGACGCGCCCTGGGCGATGACCGCGCATGTCGTCTACACCGCGTTCGACGCGTCCGAACCGGCGAGCACGTCCGCCCGCGTCATCGCCGATCTGATCCGCGCCGAGTTCGGCTTCGACGGCGTGCTGGTTTCCGACGATTTAGGCATGAAAGCACTCGCCGGCGGCTTCGACGATCGCGCGCGGCGTGTGCTGGCGGCCGGCTGCGATGTCGCGTTGCATTGTTCCGGCGACATGGCCGAGATGGCCGCCGCCGCCACCGGCGCCGGTCCGCTCAGCACCAAGGCCTGCGAGCGCGTCGCCGCCGCCGAAGCCTTGCGACAGGCGTCCGAGGCCGACCATATCAGTGATCAGACGGCGCTTTCGCGGCTCGGGGAACTGATCGCATGATGATGGATTTCGACTGGGCGAAGATCGGCTACATCGCCTCCGTCTGGGTGCTGCCGGTGATGTTCGCCGTCACCTTCCACGAGGCGGCGCACGGCTGGGTCGCCTGGCGCCTGGGCGACCCGACGGCGCGTATGCTCGGCCGCGTCACCTTCAATCCGCTGAAGCACATCGATCCCTTCGGCACGGTGATTCTGCCGGCCATGCTGCTGCTCGGCTCGGGCGGGCGGATGATGTTCGGATTCGCCAAACCCGTGCCCGTCGACTTCCGCCGGCTGGGCAATCCGCGCCGCGACATGGTGCTCGTCGCCATTGCCGGGCCGGGCTCCAACCTAGCCCTTGCGCTGGTTTCGGCGGCCCTGATGCATGCCGTCGTCTTCGCCACCGGCGATTTTCGCGACTGGCTCGGCCAGAACCTGCTCAATTCCATCTGGATCAATTATTTGTTGTGCGTTTTCAACATGTTGCCGTTGCCGCCGCTGGACGGCGGGCGGGTCGCGGTCGGGCTTTTGCCGCCGAAACTTGGCATCCGACTCGCCAGATTGGAGCGCGCCAGCATCGTAATTCTGCTGATCGTGGTGTTCCTGCTGCCGTTTTTGGGCAGCCGGCTCAGGCTCGATCTGAATATCTTTTGGTGGTTGGTCGGCAGGCCCGCGGAGTATTTTATGAACGGTGTTTTAACCGCCTTCGGAATCTGGTAGTCGGGGCCGCCATGAACGATCATCCCAGCGACCAAACCGACCAACCCGTCGCCGCCGACGCCTTCCAGGAAGGCCAGGCGTTCGAGGTGCCGTCCGAGCACTCGGGCGCGGCCTTCGTCGTTGACCTCGAAGGTTTCGAAGGCCCGATCGACGTGCTGCTGTCGCTCGCCCGCGACCACAAACTCGATATCACGCAGATCTCGATGGTGGCGCTCGCCGACCAGTACCTCGCGTTCGTCGCCGAGGCGCGGCGCCAGAACCTGGAGCTGGCCGCCGACTACCTGGTGATGGCGGCGTGGCTCGCCTACATGAAGTCGCGTCTGTTGCTGCCCGATCTCGACGGCGAGGACGAGCCGACCGGCGAGGAGATGGCCGCCGCGCTGGCATTCCAATTGAAACGTCTGCAATCGATGCAGGACGCCGGCGAGAAGCTGATGGCGCGCAACCAGCTCGGCATCGATTTCTTCCGCCGTGGCGCGCCGGAGGTGTTCCGCCGCACCTTCAACACGGTCTGGGACGCCAGTCTGTTCGACCTGCTGAAAGCCTACGGCGACCAGCACCGCAGGAGGGAGTCCGGCGGCCCGCTGCACATCGAGCCGTTCGAAATGTACACCATGGAGGACGCGCTCCTGCGCCTCCGCCGGCTGCTCGGCCCGGTGCCGGAGTGGCGTAGTCTCTGGGCGTTCCTGCCGGAAGACCTGCGCAACTCGCTGAAGCTCCGCTCCGCCGTCGCCGCGACCTTCGCCGCCAGCCTGGAAATGGCGCGCGAGGGCTATCTCAAGCTGCAACAGTCGGGCACCTTCGGGCCGATCCACATTCGGCCGTCCCGGCCGAGCGGCCAACCTGCCAACGATGACGAAGCCGGAAACGCTCAATGAGCATGATCGAACGCCAGACCCTGCGCCTCGCCGAGGCGATCCTTTTTGCCGCCGCTGAACCGCTGAGCGAGGCGCAGATCGCGTCGCGCCTGCCCGAGGGTACCGACCTCAAGGAAGTGCTGAACGCGCTCAAGGCCTATTACGAGGGCCGCGGCGTCGAACTGGTGCAACGCGGCAAGTCGTGGGCGTTCCGCACCGCCGATGACATCAGGCCGATGCTGGAGAAGGAAATCGAGGCGCCGCGCAAGCTTTCGCGCGCCGCCATCGAGACGCTCGCTATCGTCGCCTACCACCAGCCGGTGACGCGCGCCGAGATCGAGGAGATCAGGGGCGTGGGGTTATCGAAGGGCACGCTCGACGTGCTTCTGGAAGCGGACTGGATCAAACCCGGCGCGCGCCGCGAAACGCCCGGCCGGCCGGTGACCTGGCGCACCACCGACGACTTCCTCGATCATTTCGGCCTCGAGGACATTCGCGACCTGCCCGGCATCAAGGAACTGAAGGCCGCGGGGCTTTTGGAATCCGGCCCCGCGATCAACGCCTACCGGGCATTCGGCGCGCTTGGCGAAAAGGCCGAGGCGCCGGCCGAGCCGTCGCTGTTGCCCGAGATGGAAGCCGCCGAGGACGTCGAGCCGCTCGATCCCAACGCCTAAGCCTTGTTCTGGCCATGTTTCGTTGCAGGTCCGGACGCAATCTGCCATTATCCGAGCTCCCTGGGACCGCGACCGTGTCTAATATCGGCATGTCCCTTAACCCCATGAGAAGTATTGGGAATAGGTGTTATGGGTACATTTAGCATCTGGCACTGGCTGATCGTTCTGGTCGTCGTGCTGGTCCTGTTCGGCGGCGGTGGAAAGATCTCGCGCCTGATGGGCGATTTCGGCAAGGGCCTCAAGTCCTTCAAGAAGGGCATGAAGGAAGACGAGACCGAAACCGCCGAGGCGCCGAAGGAGATCAAGTCCGAAGCCACGCCGCAGGCGAGCGCGGATACGTCCAAGGACAAAGCGGCGAACGGCTGATTTTTCCGGGGGCATCGTCGGGTCTGGAATCTCCCGCGCCCCCACCGCCACCACGGCGCGTCGCCGCGTTCGGCGGTCCACTTCGTCACTGAAACTAGGAGCCTTCGCCCGCCATGTTCGATATCGGCTGGCAGGAAGTTATGGTGATTGCGGTCCTGGCGATCATCGTGATCGGCCCGAAGGATTTGCCGCGCGCCATCAAGACCATCACCCATTGGGTGCGCAAGGCGCGCATGATGGCGCGCGACCTACAGGACGGCCTCGACGAGGTGGTGCGCGAGGCCGAACTCGACGAGATCAAGAAGGAAGCCAACAAGATCATGGACGGCACCGCCGTCGATCCGACCCGCGAGCTGGTCGACGAACTCGACATGTCGGAGTTCGAGAAGGATTGGAACAAGACGGTCGGCGATTTGAAGGACTCCACCGACCCCAACGCCAAGAAGGCCGATGCGGCGGCGAAGCCCGCGCAGGCCGAAGCCAAGGCCCCAGACACCAAGGCCCCAGACGCCAAACCCCAGGTCGCCGCGCTCGAGGACGATCCGACCCTGGCGCCGAAGCTGGAAAACCCCGAAACCGGCGCTGCCGCGCCCGACAAGGCGAAAGGCTGAGCCGCCGTGTCCGAGGTCGATGACGCGAAGATGCCCTTGCTCGAACATCTGATCGAGCTGCGCACGCGCCTGTTGCGCTCGGCAATCGCGCTGCTGGCGCTGTTCTTCGTCTGCTACTACTTCGCGCCGACGATCTACGATTTCCTGGTGCAGCCGCTCGCCGACGCCTACGCCCAGGCCGGCCGCGACGGCCGCCTAATCTTCACGGCGCTGCACGAGGCCTTCTTCACCTACATCAAGGTGGCGTTCTTCGCCGCGTTCTTCCTGGCGTTCCCGTTCATCGCCATGCAGTTCTGGCTGTTCGTCGCGCCGGGGCTCTACAAGCACGAGAAGAAGGCGCTGATGCCGTTCCTGGTGGCGACGCCGGTCCTGTTCTTCATCGGCGGCGCGCTGGTCTACTTCCTGATCTTCCCGATGGCCTGGAAGTTCTTCCTCAGCTTCGAATCGGTCGGCGGCAGCGGCCACCTGCCGATTCAGCTCGAAGCCAAGGTCGACCAGTACCTGTCGCTGGTGATGCGGCTGATCTTCGCGTTCGGGCTCTGCTTCGAATTGCCGGTGATCATGACGCTGCTCGCGCGTGTCGGCGTGGTCACCGCCAAGGGCATGCGCGAGAAGCGCCGCTACGCCATCGTGCTCGCGTTCGTCGCCGCCGCCATCCTGACGCCGCCCGATGTGATCAGCCAGATCGGCCTCGCGGTGCCAACCATCCTGCTCTACGAAATTTCCATCATCGCCGTGCAGATGATCGAGAAGGAACGCGGCGTCGAACAGGCCGAGGACGACGATGCCGACGACGACGGGGAAGACGAGGCCGCGCCGACCGAGGAAACCCCAGACGGCGAGAAAAAGGCCGAAGGCGAGCCCTCGGCGCCCGCCTGAGCCCTTCCAAATCCCGGTCAATGGCCCTATAAGACCGCAGGCGTCGCCCGGCCGGCGCCACCGCCCTGAAAACCCGACTGGACATCCCCTTCGCCATGTTCGACATCAGATGGATTCGTGAAAATCCCGACGCCTTCGACGCCGCGTTGACGCGCCGCCCCGGTCAGCAAGCCATGGCCGCGACGTTGACGGCGCTCGACGCCAAGCGCCGCGCCGCTCAGACCCGCGCCCAGGAAATCCAGACCGAACGCAACGCGCTCTCGAAGGAAATCGGCGCCGCCAAGTCGCGCGGCGAGGATGCGGCGCCGATCCTGGCCAAGGTCGCCGCCAGCAAGGACTTGCAGGCCGTGGCCGAGCAGGAGGCCGCTGCCGCGGCGGCCGAGCTCAACGACGTGCTCTCCGGCATTCCGAACCTGCCGCTCGACGACGTGCCCGACGGCACCGGCGAGGACGACAACGTCGAGGTCCGCCGTTGGGGCACGCCGCGCCAGTTTGATTTTTCGCCGAAGGACCACGCCGACATCGGCGAGGGCCTCGGCATGATGGACTTCGAGACGGCGGCCAAGCTTTCGGGCGCGCGTTTCGTCGTGCTCACCGGCGGGCTCGCCCGTATGGAGCGCGCGCTCGCCAACCTGATGCTCAACGTCCACACCCGCGACAACGGCTATACCGAGGTCAATCCGCCGGCCATGGTCAACGACGCCACCATGTACGGCACCGGGCAGTTGCCGAAGTTCGGCGAAGACCTGTTCAAGACCGATACCGGCCACTGGCTAATCCCGACCGCCGAGGTGCCGCTCACCAACCTCGTCGCCGGCCAGATCGTGGATGCCGACACGCTGCCCCGGCGTTACACCGCGATGACCTGGTGCTTCCGCTCGGAAGCGGGTTCGGCCGGCAAGGACACGCGCGGCATGATCCGCCAGCATCAGTTCACCAAGGTCGAGATGGTGTCGGTGACGACGCCGGAAGCATCGCTCGAGGAACTGGAGCGCATGACGCGCTGCGCCGAGGATATCCTGGAGCGGCTCGAACTGCCGTACCGCACGATCCAGCTCTGCACCGGCGACATGGGCTTCGGCTCGCGCAAGACCTACGACATCGAGGTCTGGCTGCCGGGGCAGGACAAGTACCGCGAGATTTCGAGCTGCTCGGTCTGCGGCGACTTCCAGGCGCGTCGCATGGAGGCCCGCTACCGCACCGAAAAGGGCGGCAAGGACATCCGCTACGTCCACACGCTCAACGGTTCCGGCCTCGCCGTCGGCCGCACGATGATCGCGATCCTGGAAAACTATCAGCAGGCCGACGGTTCGGTCGTCATTCCGGGGGCGCTGCGCCACTTCATGGGCGGCCTCGAGGTGCTGGAGCCGAAATGAACCTCGCCCGCTCGCGCGTCCTGCTTTCCAACGACGACGGTATCACCGCGCCCGGCCTCAAAATCCTGGAGCGCGTCGCCAAAGCCTTGTTCAAGGAAGTCTGGGTGGTCGCGCCCGAGACCGAACAGAGCGCGACCTCGCATTCGCTGACGCTGCGCCGCCCGCTTCGCATCCGCCGTCTGTCGCCGACACGCTACGCCGTCGACGGCACACCGACGGACAGCGTTTTGCTCGGCGTGCGGCAGATCATGCGCGATGTGCGCCCCGACATGGTGATCTCTGGCATCAACCGCGGCGGCAACTTGGGCGAGGACATCACCTATTCCGGCACCGTCGCCGCGGCCATGGAGGGAACGCTGCTCGGGATTCCCTCGGTCGCGCTCAGCCAGTACTACGTCGACCGCCAGGTGGTGCCGTGGAAGACCGCCGAGGTCTGGACCGCGAAGGTGCTGGAAGCCTTGGCCAAGGTTTCATGGCCCGACGGCGTGCTGATGAACGTCAATTTTCCCGACGTCGCCGCCGCCAACGTCACCGGCATCGAGATCGCGCGCCAGGGCCGGCGCAAGATCGGCGGCGAGATACAGCAGGGTAGGGACCCGCGCGGCGACTCCTACTTCTGGATCGGTGCGCAGCGCGACGAGGAGAAGTTTCGCGTCGGCACCGATCTCGAAGCGGTCGAGCGCGGCGCCGTCGCAGTGACGCCGCTGACCATGGACCTGACCCACGCCGCCACGCTGAAGAAACTGAAAGGCACCATCGGGTGAGCATGAACCCGCGCATGGGGCGTTTGATCCTGGAACTGCGCCAGGGCGGCGTCACCGACGCGAGGGTCCTTGGCGCCATCGAGAAACTGCCGCGTAGCATCTTCCTCGCCGGTCCGTTCAAGGACCGCTGGGACGAGAACGTGGCGCTGCCGATCGGTTATCACCAGACCGTCAGCCAGCCGTTGATCGTCGGGCTGATGTCCCAGGCGCTTGAAGTCACTGACCGCCACAAGGTGCTCGAGATCGGCACCGGGTCGGGCTACCAGGCGGCGGTGCTGGCACCGCTCTGTCGCCGGCTCTATTCCATCGAGCGTCACTCGGCGTTGCTCCGCGAAGCATTGCAGCGTTTCGACGAACTCAAGCTGCGCAACGTCACGGCCATTTGCGGCGACGGCGCCGCGGGTTGGGCGAACCAGGCGCCCTTCGACCGTATCCTTGTCGCCGCCGCCGCGCCCGATGTGCCGCCGGTCCTGTTCGATCAGCTCGCCGTTGGCGGCATCATGATCGTGCCGATCGGTCTCGACGAGAACGACCAGCGCCTGACCAAGGTGATCAAGACCACCGATGGTGCCGAGACGGAGGACTTGGGGCCGACGCGTTTCGTGCCGTTCGTCGACGGTACGGCGTAAATGTTTCATAAACGACATCGCGAAGACGCCATTGCGACGGACTCCGGCCTGGACAATAATCCGCCCATGTTCGGCCGCACGAGAAAACCAGCCGCTTCCGTCCTTTTGGTCTGTGTCGCGCTCGTCGCCTGCGGTTACGCCGAGTGGCCGCCGCGCTCGCAGGGCCCGCGCGACGTCAATCGCGCACCTCCGGCGCGCGCCACGCCCGCACCGACGCCGGCCCCCGTACAGCAGAGCGCCAGCGCGTTTCGCAATGCGACGGCGGTGATCGTCGGTGACGGCGATACGGTCTATGCACTGAGCCGGCGCCATGGCGTCGCGACGCGCGCGATCATCGACGCCAACGGCTTGACGCCGCCGTTCCATCTCATCGTCGGCCAACGGATCGTGTTGCCACGCTATCCCGAACATCGCGTCGCGAAGGGCGACACGTTGTCGGCGATCGCGTCGCGTTACGACGTCGGCCTGTACGAGATGGCGCGACTGAACGATCTCGATCCGCCCTATCGGATACTCGTCGGACAGAGATTGCGGCTTCCGAAATCGGGAGAGCAAACTTCGCCGGTTGCGAAGCCGGCACCGATCCAAGCGACGAATCAGTCGATCGATCAGCCCGCGGATCGATCTGCGAATCGAGATGCGATTTCGCGCACGAAAGTGGAATCGACGACCGTTCGCGCGCCTTCCACGTCAACGAGCGAAGTCACGAATACTTCGTCGCCGTCGCCGCGGCGCGTGGCGTCACGCACCGTCGCGAAGCCACCGCCGATCACCGGCGGAGGCTTCCTTTGGCCGGTCGAGGGACGCGTGTTGTCGGGCTTCGGTGCCAAGGCGAAAGGATTGCATAACGACGGCATCAACATCGCCGCGCCACGCGGAACACCGGTCCGCGCGGCCGAGAATGGAATCGTCGTATATGCCGGTAACGAATTGCGGGGCTTCGGAAATTTGCTTCTAGTCAAGCACGCGGACGGTTGGGTGACGGCCTATGCGCATGCAGAAAAACTGCTCGTCGCGCGCGGCGATCGCGTCAACAAGGGACAGCGGATCGCGACGGTCGGTGCGACCGGAAACGTCACTCGACCGCAGTTGCATTTCGAGATCCGGAGAGGCAAACGCGCGCTTGATCCACGCAAACATCTTCGTCGTGCTTAATCTTCGGTGTTAAAAAAAAATTTAGACTTTGCGCGACAAATATTTGCTCGCGCGTCGATTTCAGGTACTTATTTTTCACGGGGTCGAGAACCCCGCGGGGGGTAAAACCCCGACGCGCGCGAGCATCGGAAAAGGAAGAAAACATTATGGCGACCACTCCTAAAGCTAAGACGACTGCCAAGAAGAAGCCTGCGGCTAAGAAGCCGGCGGCGAAGAAGCCTGCGGCGAAGAAGCCTGCGGCGAAGAAGCCTGCGGCGAAGAAGCCTGCGGCGAAGA
>JAYNJY010000131.1:0-8698 GCA_038110665.1 Rhodospirillaceae bacterium
CGATAGTGCCATTGGTGCGCCACAACCAGGAGGAAACGGCGTTCCGGTTCCGCCTCGACAGCAAGGGCGACCTGGTGCCGGGCAGCGTCTCGACGCTGCGCTACCCGCTGATTACGCCGGGCCAATAGGAGAGTGACGATGGATACCCTGATCTATCTGTTCATTACCGCAACGCTGATCGCCGCGGCCTTGGCGAGCCTGGCGATCTGGGTACCGAGGCGGACCTGGGTGCGGGTGTCGGCGCTCGCCGTCGCCGCGCTCCTGATCCCGGTCTCCTACGTCCAGTTCGTCGAGTTCCTGAGCAAACCAAAGCCGAAATCGTTCGAGTGGTTCGAGCGCAACGTCAACGAGGCCGACATCCTCGCCGTCAGCCTGGACGAGGGCCGCGCCATCTACATGTGGCTCAGGCTCGACGGTGCCGTCGAGCCGCGTTTCTACGAGTGTCCGTGGAACCTGAAGCTGGCCGAACGGCTGGAAGAGGACATCGAAACGGCGGTGACGCGTCGTCACCGGCTGGTGCTGAAGAACCCGTTCGAGAAGCGCCCCGACGGCAACCCGATGGGTAATCTCAATATCCAGATCGTGCCGCCGCCGCTGCAGCCCCTGAAGAAGCCGCAGTTGCCGCCGCGCATCTTCAATCCGCGCCAGAAGGAAGCCGCCGCCGAGGGTAATCCCGCCGGCGGCGCCTGATCACTCGCGGCTGCCGTAGTTGGGGGCCTCGCGCGTGATGGTGACGTCGTGCACGTGGCTTTCGCGCAAGCCCGCGCCGGTGATGCGCACGAACCGCCGCAAACTGCGGAGATCCGAGATGGTGCGCGACCCGGTGTAGCCCATCGAGGCGCGCAGACCGCCGACCAACTGGTGGATGATGGTGGCGATCGGGCCCTTGTAGGGCACCCGGCCCTCGACCCCTTCCGGCACCAGCTTGAGGTTGTCGGAGACCTCGGCCTGGAAGTAGCGGTCGGCGGAGCCGCGCGCCATGGCGCCCAAGGATCCCATGCCGCGGTAGGACTTGTAGGACCGGCCCTGGTAGAGGAACACCTCGCCCGGGCTCTCGTCGGTACCGGCGAACAGCGAGCCGATCATGACGCATTCGGCGCCGGCGGCGATCGCCTTGGCGATGTCGCCGGAATACTTGATGCCGCCGTCGGCGATGCAGGGCACGTCGGCGTCGCGGCAGACCTCGGTGACGTCGAGAATGGCGCTGAACTGCGGCATGCCGACGCCGGCGACCATGCGCGTGGTGCAGATGGTGCCGGGGCCGATGCCGACCTTGACGCAATCGGCGCCGGCGTCGATGAGCGCACGCGCGCCATCACCGGTGGCGATGTTGCCGCCGACCACCTGGGCCCGGTTGGAGAGCTTCTTGATGCGTCCGACGGCGTCGAGCACGCCGGCGGAATGGCCGTGCGCGGTATCGACGACGATGACGTCGACGCCGGCGTCGAGCAGCATCTCGGCGCGGGCGAAGCCGGCATCGCCGACGCCGGTCGCGGCGGCGACCCGGAGCGAACCGTTCTCGTCCTTGCAGGCGTTCGGGTGCTGCTGTTCCTTCTCGATGTCGGTGACGGTAATCAGGCCGACGCTCTTGAAGTCGTTGTCGACGACGAGAAGCCGCTCGATGCGGTGCTTATGCAACAGCTTCTTGGCCTCGTCGCGGGCGATGCCCTGTTTCACCGTGATCAGCGGATGCGCGTCGGAATGCGCCGTCATCAACTCACGCACCGGCTGCTTCGGCTTGTCGGCGAAGCGCACGTCGCGGTTGGTCAGGATGCCGACCAGCTTGCCGCTGTCCGGCTCGACCACGGGAAAGCCGGAGAAGCCGTGCCGCTCCTTGAGCGCCAGCGCGTCGGCCAGGGTGTCGGTCGGTTTCAGCGTCAGCGGGTTGATGACCATGCCGCTTTCGAACTTCTTGACGCGGCGGACTTCCTCCGCCTGTTCCTTGGGCTCCAGGTTCTTGTGGATGACGCCGATGCCGCCGGCCTGGGCGAGCGAGATGGCGAGCCTGCTCTCGGTGACCGTATCCATGGCGGCCGAGATCAGCGGAATGCCAAGTTCGACGGTGCGGGTAAGGCGGGTGCGCGTGTCGGCCTGCGCGGGCAGCACCTCGGAACGCGCCGGCACCAGCAGAACGTCGTCAAATGTCAAAGCTTCTGGGATGTCTACCATGCCAACCTCCGGATCAGGCGCGTTCGGATGGCGCCCCATCATACATATGCGCCCTTGGAATCCAAGCCGTATGAATGCAGCCTCGCGGCTATTTAACGAGACGGCCGTCGATGTAGGGCAATACCGCCAGGTAAAGCGCGTCGTTGACCGGTGTCGGCACGCCCGCCTCGCGCCCGAGCCGGGCCACGGAGCCCGACAGCCAGGGCGCCTCGAGCGGCTTTCCGGCCTCCAGATCGACCAGCATGGAGGCCTTCATCGTCTCCGGCATCTCATTGAAAAACTTGAGTTGTCTGGCCATCAGGTCGTCGCCCAGCGGGATTCCCATGGCGCGGCCGACAGCCATCACCTCGGCCATGGCGGCACTGAAGACGTCGCGCCCGATCTCGCTCGCGCGCAATGGCCCGATCGCAGAGCGGGCTGCGCCCGTGGTTCCCGACAAGGCGACCAGGACGGTGAACTTCTCCCACAGCACGACCTCGATCTGGGTCGAAACCGCCGCCTCGACCCCCGAATCGGCAAGCGCTTTCCGCAGCCCTTCGAGCCGGCCGGAGTGGCGACCGTCCATTTCGCCGAAGATCAGCCGGGCGAAATTGCCGACGTGGCGGATGACGCCGGGCTCGTCGATATGGGCGGAGATATAGGCGACGCCGCCGCAGGCGTGGTAGGCGCCGAGCGTATCGGCCAGCACGCCGGGCGCGTCGACGCCGTTGAGGAACGGCACCACGGCGGTGTCGGGGCCGAGCAGCAACCGGCAGGCTTCCGCCGCCTTCTTCATGTCGCCGAGCTTGACCGCGAAGATGACCGCGTCGACCGGGCCGATGCTGGCCGGGTCGCTGGTGGCGTGGCCAGGCCTGAGGTGGACGTTGCCGAGCGGGCTTTTGATCCGCAGCCCGGTCCTGTGGATGGCATCGAGGTGCTCGCCGCGGGCGATGAAGGTGACGTCGTGTCCAGCCGCGGCCAGACGGGCGCCGAAATAGCCGCCGACGCCGCCGGCGGCCATGACCGCGATTTTCATGATGTGGTCTCCTTGTGGGCGTGGTGCCCCCGGAAGCCGAGCGCGACTGCGTCCGACTCGGCCGAGTCGTCGCGCGATGCCGGCGGCTTGGCGTGGCGGACGGTCGCGAAATCCCGCTTCATGGCGGCAAGCAGTTCGTTCTCGGTGCCGCCTTTCAGCACCTTGCCGATGAACACGCCGCCCGGCGCCAGCACCGTACGGGCGAAATCGAGGGCGGTTTCAAGCAGCGCCATGATGCGCAGGTGGTCGGTCGACTTGTGGCCGGTTGCCGGCGCCGCCATGTCGGAGAGCACGACGTCGGCGGCGCCGCCGAGCGCCTGCTTGAGGAGCGCGGGCGCCTCGGCGTCGAGAAAATCGTGGGTGATCAGGATGGCGCCGGCGACCGGCTCGACCGGCTGGACGTCGAGGCCGACGACGTGGCCGAATTTGCCGGTTTCCGCCGCCGCGCGAACGCGCGCGACCGCGACCTGGGTCCAGCCGCCGGGCGCGGCGCCGAGGTCGACGACGCGAGCGCCCGGTTTGAGGAAATGGAACTGGTCGTCGAGTTCGAGCAGCTTGAACGCGGCGCGCGAGCGGTAGCCGAGTCGTCTCGCCTCGGCCACGTAGGGGTCGTTCAACTGGCGCTGCAGCCAGAGCGTCGACGAGGTCTTGCGGCCCTTGGCGGTCCGCACGCGCGTCGACACGTTGCGCCCGCCGACGCGCGCACTGCGGCCCTTGCCGCGACGCGAGCCGCGGCGTGGGCCGGTGCCGTCCGAGCGATCCGTGCCGTTGGTCATGGGGGCCGGTTTATCAGATGGCGGCGAGGGCGGAAAGGGGGGCGGCGCGCTCGGGCCCGGACCGCGGCGCGGGTTGCGCCGGTTCGAACTCACGGATCATCTCGCCGAGCAGGCCTTCGCGGATGCCGCGGTCGGCGATGCGCAGCTGCCCGATCGGCCACTGGCCGATGACGCCCGACAGCAGCGCGCAGCCCATCAGCATGAGGTCGGCGCGGCCGGGACCGACACAGGGAATCTTGGCACGGGCGTCGAGGTCGAGTTCGAAGAGTTGGGCCGAGAGCGCCCGAATGCGCTGAAAATCGATGCTGAGCCCGTCGACGCGCGAGCGGTCGTAGCGTTGCAGGCCCAAATGCATGGCGCCGAGCGTGGTCACCGTGCCCGAGGTGCCGATCATCTGCACCCGGCCCGCCGCGACGTAGTCTTGGATCTCGTTACGCGCCGAGAACCGCTCGATCTCACCGGCTGTGCGACCGAGAATCTCGCGGTAGACGGTGTCGCTCATCGGCCCGGTGCCGAATTCGTCGGCGAGGGTGACGACGCCGAACGGCAGCGAGATCACGTCGCGCGAGCGGAGCGAAAGCAGCCGGTCGCCGCTGCGCGGCACCTCGACCCATTGGATTTCGGTGCTGCCGCCGCCGATGTCGAGCAGGATGGCGCGGTCACGTCCGACGCCGATCAAGGGCGTGCAGCCGGTCAGCGTCAGTTCGGCCTCGCGTTCCGGCTGGATGATCTCGAGCTTGAGGCCGGTCTCCCTCGCGACCCGTTCGGCGAAGGTCTCGCCGTTGGTGGCACGGCGGCAGGCCTCGGTGGCGACGCAGCGCACGTGCGCCGTGTTGCGCGCGTTGATCCGCCCGGCGCAGACGGCGAGCGCCTCGATCGTCCGCGCCATGGCCGCCCGGGACAGCCGGCCGGAATGGGCCAACCCCTCGCCGAGCCGGACGATGCGCGAGAAACCGTCGACGACGGTGAAATCGGCGCTGGCGCCGGAGGCGTTGAGCGGCCTCGCGATCAGCATGCGGCAGGAATTGGTGCCGAGGTCGATGACGGCGTATTCGGTCTGGGCGACCCACTGGCGGTGGCGCCGAAGCCGGCCGCGCGCGCGGGATTGCTGCCACCGATACCTCACCTGCGAGCCCCCCCCGGTCGGTTTGTTATGACGTGGCGCCCGGGATTCGCCTGTGACCACCTATAGCAGGCGGCGCTTGCGCGGCACAAGGGAGATGTCCCCGGAAACGCCCGGAACCAGTCCTCGACCCGCTTGGACAGATCGCGGATGCGGTCGGTCAGGTACGCGACCCAGTACTTCATGAATTCGTCGAGGCCGTCGAGATGGCGGTGCAGGTCGTCCGGCTTGACGACGATGACCTCGCTCGGCTCCACGGCAATGGCCGTTGCGCTGCGCGGCTTCTGGTCGATCAGTGCCAATTCACCGAACAACTGGTTCGGCATGATGGTGGTCAGCAGGACATGCTTGCCGCCCTTGTAGACGGTGATCTCGACCCGGCCCGATTTCAGCAGGTAGGCGTAGTTTGCGACGTCGCCTTCCTGGAAGATCATGGTGTCTCGGGCGATGGTCTTGCGGTTGAAGCTCTTTTGCGTTCGCATGGCGTCAATCCGGCTCGAACCCCGGCGGCAGGCGCCGCTTGACGTAGCCGATCAGGACACGGCAGAGCCCGCGCAGGAAGGGATCAAGCCCGTCCAACTCGCCAGGTTTGGCGGAGTCGCGGATCAAGTAGAAGGCGATGCCGTCGCGACAGCGCGTTTCCTCGTCGTCCGGCCGGTTCTCCATCAATTCGAAGGGCATGAACTCCTGGCAATAGACGATCAGGAAGCGCAACGCGTCGCGGCGGTCCTCGTCGAGGTCGTCGAGGCGGAGCATCAGCGCACGGCGGTGGCAGCAGGTCAGGACCGTGTCACCGACGGCGTTGGCGGACGCCATCCGGTTCATGTCGGACAACACGCCCATTTCGCCGAAGATGCTGCCTTCGCCGACGGTGTCGATCTCGTGGGTCACGCCGTTCTCGGCCTTGTACAGCCGAACCTTGCCGGAATGGACGAGGAAGGCCTCGCCGGCGCGGTCGCCCTCGGCGAAAATCTTCTCGCCATCCTTGAAAGTGCGACGCAGCTAGTCGCTTGTCATGACGTTCTAACCAAGGCGCACTTTTCAGTTAAACTGGCCCCCGCGTACTTGGTTATTTATATCGCAACCTGACCGTTTGTCGCCATCCAACTGGCGCGTCCGGATATGGGGTCGGCATGCACCTTAACATCGCCCACAAGATATACGGCGTCGCGTTGGCGGTGGTGATATTCATGGCCGCCGTGGCCGGTATGTCGGTGTGGCTGACCGAACAGATCAGTGACGAGCTCGACCTGGTCGCCAACAAGCAGCTGCCGCTGAGCGACACTATCGGCCAGATCAACACCCGAATCATGGAACAGGGCATCCTGCTGCAGCGCCTGTTCGGCATGTCGCACGAGGCGGCGGCGGTCCATAAGCGCATCGACCAACTTGGCGACGAGCTCAACGCCGACTTCAAGCGCGCCTAAGGCTTGTTCAAGTCGGAAGAAGGCGACGAGGAGGTGCCGCAGACCATATTCACGCTGCACCGCGCGCTCAAATCCGTCGAGGCGGAGTATCGCCGCTACGAACACCAGGCCCTGCAATTGCTCAAGTTGCATACCGCCGGCGACCAGTCGGGCGTTGACCTGAAGCTGCCCGACTTCAACCGCTTGCAGAATTCCGTCGACGCCTAGGTCTCGGCGCTCCGGCGGCACGTCGAGCTGGTTTCCGACGAGGCGGTGATCCGGGCCGACAAGGCGGAAAAGTTCCTGCTCTACTTCAGCGCCACGTTGACCGTCACCGCCGCCGTGCTCGGGCTCGGGCTGGCGGCGCTGATCACGTTGGTCCTGGTGCGCAACTTCCGCAACTTGGTGCAGGCCAGCGAAGCGGTCGAGGCCGGGCGGCTTGACGTCGAGGTGCCGGTCGAGACCACGGACGAGGTCGGCCGGCTGGCCGCGTCGTTCAACAACATGGTCGGCGGATTGCGCATGAAGGAGCGGATCAAGGACACCTTCGGCAAGTACATGGATCCGCGGATCGTCGCGCGCCTGGTCGAAAACCCGGAATTCACCCGGCTCGGCGGGGAACGGCGCGAGATGACGATCATGTTCATCGACCTGGAACGCTATACATCGATCGCCGAACGGTTGTCGCCGGAGGACCTGGTTCGCATGTTGAACCTGTTTCTTGCGCACATGACCGACGCCATCGCGGCCAACCGGGGCGTGGTCAACGATTTCCAGGGCGATGCGGTGATGGCCTACTGGGGGCCGCCGTTCACCGAACCGCATGAACACGCCGCGCTCGCCTGCAAGACAGCGCTGGACGCATCCAGGAATTTCGAGCGCTTCCGCGCCGAGGTCGCCGCCGAACTTGGCGAGCGGAGCGTCGGCGCGCAGCTTGGCATGCGCATCGGTATCTCGTCCGGCGACGTGGTGTCCGGCAACATCGGTTCCGCCGCGACCCGCAAGTTCTCGGTCGTCGGGGATCCGGTCAACCTGGGTTCGCGACTTGAGGGCGCGAACAAGAACTACGGTACCGGCTTCATCCTCTCCGAACGCACCCGCGAACTGCTCGGCCATGCGAACCATGCGCGCGAGCTCGACCTGATCCGCGTTAAGGGTAAGTCGATGCCGACCCGGATCTTCGAACTGCTCGACGCGCCGCCACCGCTGAGCCCGTTCGGTGATGGCCTCGCGGCCTGCCGACGCCAGGACTGGGCGGCGGCGGAAGCCGCGTTCCTGTCGTGCCGGACGGTGGCGCCGGACGATCCGGTGCCGGCCGTTTTCCTCGAACGCATCGCGTATCTGCGGGAAAATCCGCCGGGCCCCGACTGGGACGGCGTCTGAGAATTCCAAACCAAATAGCCTGCGTCCGAGACCGGCAAATTCCATTTGCATGGCTGCCCAGGCAAATATAATTTTTCTGACATAATTCTGTCATATCTCGGTTGCCGGCCATGCGATATTTCCCGGTGACGTCTTTTTGACAGTTCATCAATATTTGGGAGGAGTTCCATGTCCAAATCCACTTTGACTGCTTTTCTGTCGGCGCTCGGTTTGGTGTCGGCGCTGGCTTTGGCGCCGGCCGGTGCCAAGGCCGAGGACTGCCCGCGCGGCTTCCTCGACAAGCAGTATTGCGACCGTGACGGCGACCTGACCGCGGACTTGCCGACGGACAAGAGCAAGATCGTCAATCCCGGCACCATCATCTTCGCCTACACCCCGGTCGAGGATCCGGCCGTCTACGCCAAGGTCTGGGACGGCTTCATCCAGCACATGTCCAAGGTGACCGGCAAGAAAGTGGTGTTCTTCCCGGTGCAGTCCAATGCGGCGCAGATCGAGGCCATGCGCTCCGGCCGCCTGCACGTCGCCGGCTTCAATACCGGCTCCAACCCGATCGCCGTCGCCTGCGCCGGCTTCGTGCCGTTCACGATGATGGCGGCCGCCGACGGGTCCTATGGCTACGAGATGGAAATCATCGAGCCGGCCGACAGCTCGATCAAGTCGCCCGCCGATCTCAAGGGCAGGACCCTGGCCTTCACCTCGCCGACCTCGAACTCCGGCTTCAAGGCGCCATCGGCGCTGCTCAAGTCTGAATTCGGCTTGGTTGCCAACACCGACTTCAAGACCGCGTTCTCCGGCAAGCACGACAACTCGGTGCTCGGCGTCGCCA
>JAYNJY010000132.1:0-8607 GCA_038110665.1 Rhodospirillaceae bacterium
TGCGTCTCGCCGGCGGCGAACGCGGCACGCCGATCCCGGCGCGCGGCAACCTGGACGCCACCGGCCAGATCGCGCGCTCGCTCGACAAATGGGCCGACGATCTGGTCGACGTCGACATGGTGCGGCGCCAGCTCGAACAGTCGCAGGCGCGGCTCGAGATCGTCGCCCAGGAGGCCGAGCGCAAGGCCCATGCCGCCGCCGAGGCCGCCAAGCAGGCGTTCCTGGCCGAGATCGAGCGGCCCGAGTCGGCACCCCCGCCGGAACCGCCGGCGATGGAGGAAGCACCCCGGCCGGAACCACGCACGGCGCCCCAGGGGGCGGGATACGGCGCACGCGCCTACGGCAGCACCGGCGTCGGCGGGCCGATCTCGACGGTGTCGCAGCAACTCACCCATTTCAGCGAATGCGTCTCCGCTGCCGCCCACGACGTCGAGCGCACCGAGGCATTGGTGCGCTCGCTCAGCGACGGCACCAACCAGATCGAGGTGCTCGGCAATCTGGTCACCGCCGTGCGCGATCAGGTCAACCTGCTCGCCTTCCGCTCGTCGCCGCGCGACTACGGCTCGCAGGCCGAGAACCTGATCCCGTTCGGCGGCGAGGAGCGCGGCTACGGCGGCTTCGACGACCCGGTCGCCGTCGGCCGCCTCGACGCCATCCGCGAGACCACGGAACGCGCCGAGCGTGCGCTCCAGGGGGTCAGGCTTTCCGTCGACAACGTTTCGGCGGTGGCGCAGGAAATCGCCTCGACCGCGTCACGCCAGGCCATGGACGCGACGCGCAAGCTGTTGGAGCAGTCTCAGTACCTGCAGAACATGCTCGACGACATCATGGCGCGCATCCATCCCTCGCCGTTTGGACGGCTTTCCGGTCCCGATCCGCGCCGCGAGCCGCAAGGCCGTGACCAGGGACCGGAGCCATACGGCTCCGGTTGGCAGGGCAATCCGCCCCGCCGGCGTTAGGTCGATGCTTTACTTGCCACCGAGGGCGGCGACTCCGGGCAACGTCTGGCCTTCCAGCCACTCCAGGAATGCACCGCCTGCCGTCGAGACGTAGCTGAACGCGTCGACCACGCCGGCGTTGGCGAGCGCGGCCACGGTGTCGCCGCCGCCGGCGAGTGAGACCATGCCGCCATCGGCTGTCAGCCGCGCCGCCTCGCGCGCGACCGCGTTGGTGCCGAGGTCGAACGGCGACACCTCGAAGGCGCCGAGAGGCCCGTTCCAGACCAGCGTCTTGCAGCTCGCCAGCCGCGTCTTCAAGTCGTCGACCGTGGCCGGTCCGACGTCGAGGATCATTTTGTCGCCTGGGACGGCGCCGACCGGCACGGTCTCGTTGGCCGCGCCTTCGGCGAACTCACCGGCGACCACGGCGTCGATCGGTAGCACCACCTCGCAGCCAGCTGCGGCGGCCTCTTCCATGATCTTGCGCGCGTCCTCGGCCATGTCCTTCTCGCAGAGCGACTTGCCGACGTCGTAGCCCTGGGCGAACAGGAACGTGTTGGCCATGCCGCCGCCGATGATCAGCTGGTCGACCTTTCTGGCGAGGTGGCCGAGCACTGCCATCTTGGTCGAGATCTTGGCGCCGCCGACAACGGCCGCGACCGGGTGGGTCGGTTTCTCGAGCGCCTTTCCGAGGGCCTCCAGTTCCGCCTGCATCAGCCGGCCGGCCGCCGTCGGCAGGCGCCTCGCGATGCCCTCGGTCGAGGCGTGCGCCCGATGTGCGCAGGAGAACGCGTCGTTGACGTAGACGTCGGCGAGCTCGGCGAGCTTGTCGGAGAAGGCGGCGTCGTTCTTTTCCTCCTCGGCGTGATAACGCAGGTTCTCGAGCACCACGATGTCGCCCGGACCGGCCTCGGCGATGGCCTTTTCGGCCGCCTCGCCGACGCAGTCCGTGCCGAACACGACATGGCGGCCAGCCGCCTTCTCGAGCGCGGCGGCGACCGGCTTCAACGACATTTCCGGTATGCGTTGGCCCTTGGGCCGGCCGAAGTGGGAAATCACGATCACCTTGGCGCCCTTGGCGACGAGGTCTTCCAGGGTCGGCACCGTGCGGTCGATGCGCGTGGTGTCGGAGACGTTGCCATCGCGCATAGGCACGTTGAGGTCGGCCCGCACCAGCACGCGGCGGTCCTGGAGGTCGAGATCGTCGATGGTCTTGAAGGCGGTCATGATCGGGTTCCCTGTTGCTGTTCGGGCGTGATCGGCGGTCGCGCGTCAGCGCGTCAGCCGTTTGATCTGCGCGTCGGCTTCCTTGGCCTTCTCGGTCTCGCCGAGGACGCGATAGGCGTTTGCCAGGCGCTGCCAGCCGGCGAGGTCGTCGGGCTCTTCCTTGAGGCGGTCGGCGAGGCGCTGAACCATCGAGCGGATCATCGCCTGACGGTCGCCCGCCGACATCTCCTGCGCCGCTTCCATCTGTTCGCGCGTCGGGCCGGGTGCCGCCGACGGCGTGGCGGCCGCGGCCGGCGGTGTTTCCGGTTGCGGTGCGGTCGTGGCTTCGGTCTTGGGCGGGCCGAGCAGCTTGGCGGCGAGCGACGGTTGCACGCCGGCCGGATCGATCTTCAGCTCCCGGGCCGCCTTGTTGATGCTTTCCACTACGGTCGGCCGCCAGGGCGCGTCGGCGGGCGAGACGGCGAGCATGTCGACCCAGCCCTGCAGCGCTTCGCGAGTCTTGCCGTCCTGGGCATCAGCCAGTGCCAGGTAGAAACGCGGCCGTGGCCGGCGCGCGTCGAGCGACAGCGCCTTCTCGAACAACTGGTGCGCCTCGGTGCCGACCTTGCGGGCGTTGGTGATGACCAACGCCTCGGCCAGTTCGACCATGACGTCGGCGTCCTCGGGCGCCAGCGCGAGCGCGCGGCGAAGCGCCTTGAGCGCATCGGCTTCGCGCTCGAGCGTCAGGTAGGTGCGTCCGAGCAGCAGCCAGCCCTTGAGGTTGCCCGGATCCTGCGCGAGCCGCTCGACCAGTTTCGCCGCCAGCGACGACATTTCGCCGGCCTGCGCGTGACGCTGTTCGGCCTGGCGCTCGGCGGCGAGGTCGCGGCCGGCATGGGGCACGTTCGGGTATTCCGGCGTGCCGAGTTGGAAATAGAGGCCGATGCTGAGCGCCGGCACGCCGAGCCCGACCGTCGCCGTGGCGAACCAGCGTCCGGACTTGCCGCCGTCGGCGGCCGGCGCGGTTCCGCCGGCGTCGCCGTCGCTCAGCGCCAGGATGCGGCGCTCGATCTCCGCCTTCGCCGCCTTGGCCTCGGCTTCGCCGATCTGGCCGCGCTCGAAATCGCTGTCCAACTCGTTCAACTGGTCCTTGTAGACGGCAAGGTCGTAGTCCATGCGCGCCGCCGCCATGCCCTTAGGCCGGCGCAGCAACCCCTCTAACAAAGCGCCGACCACGAGTGCGAGGAGCGCGCCGGCGCCGATCAAAAGCCCGTTCATGAATTGTCGTCCTTCAAGATCGCATCTAGGCGGCGGCGTTCGTCATCGGTGAGTTCCTTGACGCCGCCACCCGACGCAATGGCGCGCTGCCGGCGGAAGTAGAAGAAGGCACCGAGCAGGGCGAATAGGACGATGACGGCGGGCCCGGCCCAGAGCGCCAGAGTCGCGGCCTTGAACGGCGGCTTCAGCAGCACGAAGTCGCCGTAGCGCGAGACGACGTAGTCGACGACCTGGTTGTCGCTGTCGCCGGCGGTGAGCCGTTCGCGCACCAGGAGGCGCAGGTCGCGCGCCAGCGTCGCGTCGGAATCGTCGATCGACTGGTTCTGGCAGACGACGCAACGAAGTCCCTTCGAGATGTCGCGCGCACGGGCCTCGAGCGCCGGATCGGCGAGCTTCTCGTGCGGGTCGACGGCGCCGGCGGGCGCGGCGATGGCAACGAAAAGGGCGAGGGCGAGCAGCCACCGGGTCACGTCACGATCCTCCCTGTTTGCGCAGGGTCTCGATCAGCGGGCCGACGGTGTCCTTCCAGACTTCCGGCGTGAGCGGACCGATGTGCTTGTAGCGGATCACGCCCTTGGAATCGACCAGGAAGGTCTCGGGCGCGCCGGTGACGCCGAAGGCGATGGCCGCCTTGGAGCGCGGGTCGTCGCCGACCAGCGTATAGGGGTCGCCGTGACGCTTGAGCCAGGCCGGCCCGGCAGCGGGGTCCTCCTCGCGCCAGTCGATGCCATGGATCGGCACCCAGCCCTTGGCCTTGATCTCCATCAGGAACGGATGCTCGACCCGGCAGGCGACGCACCACGAACCGAACACGTTGACCAGCGAGACGTTGCCCGGCAGGTCGGTCGAGGCGAAGCCCTTCTCGCCGCGGCCCTGGATCGGCGGCAGGTCGAAGGCCGGCACCGGCTTGCCCTGTAACATGTTCGGCAGCTTCTTCGGGTCCTTGGTCAGGCTGACCGCGAAATACCCGGCCAGAACCAGGAACAGCGCCAGCGGCACGAGGAAGAGAAGGCGGCCCCGCATGCTTGCGCTCCCGTCAGGCGCCGGCCGGTTCGGCCAGCGGCCGGCGATTGAGCTTGGGCGCACCGACGCGGTAGCGGCGGTCGCTCAGGCTGAGCACGCCGCCCAGGATCATCACCAGGGTGCCGAGCCACATCCAAACCACCAGCGGGTTGAAGTAGAGCCGCGTTACGTAGGCGCCGCCATCGCCGTCGGGATCGCCGATGACGGCATAGAGATCGCCGGCCAGCGTGGTGTGGATGGCGGCTTCGGTGGTAGGCATGCCGCCGACGATGTAGGTGCGCTTCTCGGCGACCATGTCGACGACGTGCTTGCCGCCGGCGGTGACGACGAAGCGGCCGTCGAGCGCCTTGTAGTTCGGGCCGGTGTTCTCCCAGGCACCCTTGAAGGTGAAGGCATAGCCGGCGATCGTGACGGTGTCACCGGGCTTCATCGTCTGGATGCGCTCCTCGGTCCAGCCGCCGGCGCCGGCCATGCCGGCAATGGCGATGGCCAGCCCCAAGTGCCCGAGCGTCATGCCCCAGCTCGCCCTCGGCACGCGCCTGAGCCGGCTCCAGGCGCCGGCGGGGGCGTCGAGCAGCCGCAGCCGGCCGGCAAGCTCGGCCAGGGTGCCGACGCCGAGCCAGACCGCGAGGCCGACGCCGATGGTGGCGAAGATGGGACCGTCGGAGTGCGCCACCCAGGCGGCGGCCGAGGCGATCAACGCCAGCACGAAAGCCAGGCGCAGCCGCGAGAGCGCGGCGGCGACGTCGCCGCGCTTCCAATTGAGCATCGGGCCGATCGCCATGGCGGCGATCATGGGGATCATGATCGGGATGAAGACGGCGTTGAAGAACGGTGGCCCGACCGAGACCTTGGCGCCGCCGACGGCATCCAGGAACAGCGGATAGAGCGTGCCGAGCAGCACCGCCGCCGCGCCCGTGGCCATCACCAGGTTGTTGAACAGCAACGCACCCTCGCGGCTGATCGGCTGGAACAGCCCGGTCGACACCAGCTTCGGCCCGCGCCAAGCATAGAGCGCGAGCGAACCGCCGATGACGATGATCAGGATGATCAGGATGAAGACGCCGCGCGCCGGGTCGGTGGCGAAGGCATGGACCGAGGTCAGCACGCCGGAACGGACCAGGAAGGTGCCCAGGAGCGAGAGCGAGAACGTGATGATGGCGAGCAGCACGGTCCAGCCCTTCAGGCTGTCGCGCTTCTCGACGACGCTGGCCGAATGCAGCAGCGCGGTGCCGGCGAGCCAGGGCATGAACGACGCATTCTCGACCGGGTCCCAATACCACCAGCCGCCCCAGCCGAGCTCGTAGTAGGCCCACCACGAGCCGAGCGCGATGCCGCCGGTCAGGAAGCACCACGCCGCCATGGTCCACGGCCGGACCCAGCGCGCCCAGGCAGCGTCGACACGGCCCTCGATCAGGGCGGCGATGGCGAAGGAGAACGCCATCGAGAAGCCGACGTAGCCGAGATAGAGCATGGGCGGATGGAAGGCGAGGCCCGGGTCCTGCAGCAGCGGGTTGAGGTCGCGGCCGTCGGCCGGCGGCGGGAAGACGCGCTCGAACGGGTTCGAGGTGAGCAGCATGAACAGGTAGAAACCGACCGCGATCATCGCCTGCACGGAAAGCACGCGCGCGCGCAGCGCCGGCGGCAGGTTGCGGCCGAACAGCGCGACGGCGCCGCCGAACACCGCCAGGATCAGCACCCAGAGCAGCAAAGAGCCCTCGTGGTTGCCCCACACGCCCGACACCTTGTAGAGCATCGGCATGGCGGTATTGGAGTTCTTGACGACGTTGACCACGCTGAAATCGGAGGTGACGTAGAGGTGTGTCAGGCAGCCGAAGGCGATGGCGACCAGCAGCAGTTGCACCAGTGCGGCCGGGCGTGCCAACGCCATCCAGCCGGCATCGTCGCGCTCGGCGCCGACGAGCGGCAGGATCGCCTGTACGAGCGCGACCGAAAGCGCCAGGATCAGCGCGAAGTGGCCGAGTTCAGCGGTCATTTGGGCTTGGTGCCGGCATCGGCCGGCGTCGCGTTCTGTTTCCACTGGCCGGACTTCTTGATCGCTTCCGCGATCTCCGGCGGCATGTAGTTCTCGTCGTGCTTGGCGAGCACCTCTTCGGCCTGGAAAGTGGTGCCGTCGAAACGGCCCTCGGCGACCACGCCCTGGCCCTCGCGGAAGAGATCCGGGAGGATGCCCTTGAAGCTCACCTTCACCGTATTGGCGGTGTCGGTCACGGTGAAGTGGGTGACGCCGTCGCCCTTCTTCTCGACGCTGTTCTCCGCGACCAGGCCGCCCAGGCGCAACCGCTGGCCGGGCTGGGTCGGTTTGCTGACCAGGTCGGTCGGGCTGTAGAAAAAGACGATACTGTCCTCGAAGGCCATCAGCACCAATCCCGCCGCCGCACCCAGCAGCGCCAGCGCGATGACCACGAAAGTAAGCCGCTTGTGCTTACGCTTCATCGTCGCCAATCCCCTCGTTCGCCGCATCGCGGCGGCGGCGCGCCGGCTGGAGGCCCGCCAGTTCGGCCTCGGTCGCGCGCTGGAAGCACCGGCCGGCGACGAACAACCCGATCAACACCGCGGCGACGACACCGTAGGCCGGCCAAACGAAGGCGGCATAGCCGCCCATGGCGAGGTACTCGGACATCTCAGTCGCCTTCCTGTTCGGCCTTGGCGGCTTCCGTGCCGGCGGCATGCACCTGGCGCAGCCGGAGCGCACGGATCTTCATGGCGTTGATCTCGCCACGGATGCGGATCAGCAGCAGCCAGACGTAATAGGCCTTGAACGCTAGCGCCATCAGGATCAACGGCGTCAGCATGCTCGGATGGATCGCCGGGCCGCCCATCTTCACCACGCTCGCCGGCTGGTGCAGGGTGTTCCACCAATCGACCGAGAACTTGATGATCGGCACGTTGATGAAGCCGACCAGGGCCAGGATGGCGGCCGCCTTGGCGCCACGTTCGGCGTCGTCGAAGGCGTCCTGCAACGCCATGTAGCCGAGATAGAGGAAAAACAGGATCAAAACCGACGTCAGCCGCGCGTCCCAGACCCACCAGGTGCCCCACATCGGCTTGCCCCACAGCGAGCCGGTGATCAGGGCCATGGCGGTGAAGCCGGCGCCGATCGGCGCCGTCGCGCGCGCCGCCAAATCGGCGAGCGGGTGCTTCCAGATCAAGGCGACGCCGCTCGCCACCGCGAGTGCGGTGTAACAGAACAGCGCCATCCATGCCGACGGCACATGAATGTACATGATCCGCACGGTCTGGCCTTGCTGGTAGTCGGCCGGCGACGAAATCAGCGCGAAATAGAGCCCCGCCGCGCTCAACGCCAGCGTCAGGCCCGCCGCCCAAGGCTGGATCGCGTCGGCGAGACGGAGGAATCGGGTCGGGTTGGCGAAGCGGTGCAGCATGGTGTCCGGGTTTTACAGGGTCCAGCCGTCCAATTCCAGATTCCATCCGATGGAACCCTTGGGGAACCATTCATACAGATATGGGGTCGTGTTCGCCTTGAGGCACATCAAATCGGCCATTTTTATCCCCGCAGCGCCTGGCGCAACGCGGCCGCGTTGGCCCAGAGCGCCAGCGGCAGCATTCCGACCAGCAGCGCGCCCAGGATCAGCACGTGCGCCCGCCACGCGAGACCGGTGAGTGCGGCATCGACGGCACTGGTGCCGAAAATCAGGATCGGTATGTAGAGCGGCAGGATCAGCAGGCTCAACAGCACGCCGCCGCGCCTCGCACCCAGGATCAGCGCCGCGCCGATGGCGCCAACGAGACTGAGCGCAGGGGTGCCGAGCGCGAGCGTGAGCACCAAAATCGCGAAGCCGGCCTGATCCATGTTCATCAGCACGGCGAGCAGCGGCGCCGCGACGATCAGCGGCAGCCCCGTGGTCAGCCAATGTGCGCTGATCTTGGCGGCGACGGTTGCCTCCAGCGCCAATGGCTGCATGGCCAGGAGCTCAAGGCTGCCGTCGTCATAGTCGGCCTGGAACAGGCGTTCCAGGGACAGCATCGAGGCCAGCAGGGCCGCCACCCAGATGACGCCGGAACTGATGCGCGCCAGGATGCCCGGCTCCGGTCCGACGCCGAACGGGAACAAGACGACGGCGAGGACGAAGAACATCACCACCATGACGTTGTCCATGCCCTGGCGCATGGCCAGGCG